>NZ_JBEXNO010000034.1:0-85064 GCF_040611175.1 Streptomyces sp. NPDC003036
GCGCCATCGGCGCCGTCGTCCTGGTCGACACCCGCCGCCTCGCCGACTGCTTCCCCGCCGTCGACTACTTCGAGAACAGCGGCCTGCCCTTCGTCATCGCCCTCAACGGCTTCGACGGCCACCAGCCGTACACCCCCGACGAGGTCCGCGAAGCCCTCCAGATCGGCCCCGACACCCCCATCATCACCACCGATGCCCGCCACCGCGCCGACGCCAAGAGCGCCCTCATCACGCTCGTCGAGCATGCGCTGATGGCACGCCTCCGGTAGGTCTTCCGTCGAAAGGGCCCGCACACCTGAAGGTATGCGGGCCCTTTCGTGCTCCCGGCCCTGCGGGCGGCTCGCCAAAAGGGCGGCACGGCGAAGGGCCCCGCGCTCCTCTGCGGAGTGCGGGGCCCTTCGTCGGTGCTGAGGTGTCAGCCCTGCCAGCTGTGCGGGGCGCGGAAGCCGGACTGGCGTTCCAGGCGGCGCCAGCCGGCCGTGGAGCGGCGGGGCCCGGTGGCCGTGTCGGCGGGCCGGGCGCCCGCGCGGGCCATGAGGATGGCGGTGATGGCGGCCAGTTCCTCGGGGTCGGCGTGGCCCTTCTCGACGCGGAGGAGGGAAGCGTTGGTCACGAAAGGTCTCCTCTGAGGGGCTTACTGGGGCGGGTTGCCGTGCTTGCGGGAAGGCAGGTCGGCGTGCTTCGTGCGGAGCATCGCCAGCGAGGCGATGAGCACGGAGCGGGTCTCGGCGGGGTCGATGACGTCGTCCACGAGACCGCGCTCGGCGGCGTAGTACGGGTGCATCAGCTCGGCCTTGTACTCCTTGACCATGCGCGCGCGCATGGCCTCGGGGTCCTCGGCGTCGGCGATCTGGCGGCGGAAGATGACGTTGGCCGCGCCCTCGGCGCCCATGACCGCGATCTCGTTCGTCGGCCAGGCGTAGGTGAGGTCGGCGCCGATGGACTGGGAGTCCATGACGATGTACGCGCCGCCGTAGGCCTTGCGCAGGATCAGCGAGATGCGCGGCACGGTGGCGTTGCAGTACGCGTACAGCAGCTTGGCGCCGTGGCGGATGATGCCGCCGTGCTCCTGGTCGACGCCGGGCAGGAAGCCGGGCACGTCCAGCAGCGTGATGATCGGGATGTTGAAGGCGTCGCACATCTGGACGAAGCGGGCGGCCTTTTCGGACGCCTCGATGTCCAGCACGCCGGCCAGCGTCTGCGGCTGGTTGGCGACGATGCCGACGACCTGGCCGTCGAGGCGGGCGAGCGCGCAGATGATGTTGCGGGCCCAGCGCTCGTGGATCTCCAGGTAGTCGCCGTCGTCGACGAGCTCCTCGATGACCTTGGCCATGTCGTACGGCCGGTTGCCGTCGGCCGGGACCAGGTCGAGCAGGACGTCCGAGCGGCGGTCCGCCGGGTCGTCGCTCGGGTGCGCCGGCGGGTTCTCGCGGTTGTTGGAGGGCAGCATCGACAGCAGGTACCGCACCTCGGCGATGCAGGTCTCCTCGTCGTCGTACGCGAAGTGCGCGACGCCGCTCGTCTCGGCGTGGACGTCCGCGCCGCCCAGGCCGTTCTGGGTGATCTCCTCGCCCGTCACCGCCTTGACCACGTCGGGGCCGGTGATGAACATCTGCGAGGTGTCGCGGACCATGAAGACGAAGTCCGTCAGGGCGGGGCTGTAGGCCGCGCCGCCCGCGCACGGGCCGAGCATCACGCTGATCTGCGGGATGACGCCCGAGGCGCGCGTGTTGCGCTGGAAGATGCCGCCGTAGCCGGCGAGCGCGGAGACGCCCTCCTGGATACGAGCGCCCGCGCCGTCGTTCAGGGAGACCAGCGGCGCGCCCGCCGCGATGGCCATGTCCATGATCTTGTGGATCTTGGTGGCGTGGGCCTCGCCCAGCGCGCCGCCGAAGATCCGGAAGTCGTGCGCGTAGACGAAGACCGTGCGGCCCTCGACCGTGCCCCAGCCGGTGATCACACCGTCGGTGTACGGCTTCTTGTTCTCCAGACCGAAGCCGGTGGCGCGGTGCCGCCGCAGCTGCTCGACCTCGTGGAACGAGTCCGGGTCCAGGAGCAGCTCGATCCGCTCACGCGCGGTCAGCTTGCCCTTGGCGTGCTGCGCTTCCGTCGCACGGTCACTCGGGCCACGGAGGGCCTCCTCGCGCAGGGCGTGCAGCTCGGCCACACGCCCCCGGGCGTCGGTCGGCTCGCCCTGGGTTTCGTCCACAACGGTCATGTACCGACCCTACGAAGCCGACCAAGAAAAACCCGCCGTCGACTCCGTACAGTCTCCAGACTGATCTCCTGTGAGCCTTGAACAGAACCATTCGGCCGAGCGGTGGAAGTGCCAGCCCCGGACCACTCGTCCTTGTGGGGGTCCGACAAGGTTCGGCTGTGCTTCAGCCGACGGCCACCTGGCAGCGGTGGCCCGCGCCGGCCGTGCCCGGTGTGACGCGCAGCCGCAGCGTACGTCCGGTCGCCAGGACCTCGACGGCCGGATCGCGGCCGAGGACGCGGTGGGCCGGATGGTGCCAGATGATCTCCAGCGGCTCCCCGGTGCGCGGCGGCTCGCCGATGTGGAGGGTGGCGGTACGGCCCCTCCGGCGGACGAGCACGCTCGCCGGGGCGGTCGCGGTGAGCGGCCCCACCGTACCGGGCTGCCAGAAGTTCGCGGCGGTCAGCCCCAGGGAGCGTACGGCAACGGCCTGCTGGGCTGCGGTGTTGGCGAGGACGTCGAGCCAGTGGGGGTCGTGGGCGCGGGCGGCGACGGTACGCAGGGAGGCGCCGGGCATCAGGACGTACGTGTACGAGGCGTCGGCCGGGTCGGTGCCGTGGTCGAGCCAGAGGGTCTGGTAGCGGCGGGTGCGGCGCTCGGTGGTGGAGGTGGTGTTGATGTCGCGCCAGGCGCCGGTGCGGTCCTCGCGCAGGGTGCGCAGCGCCGCCGTACCGGCCGGGAGGACCCAGCCGCCGTGGCCTTCGAGATGGGCCCAGTGGGTGCCGGTGGTGAGGCGCTGCGTACCGGCTTCGCCGAGGCAGCGGTTGTCGACGATGGTCTCGACGGGGACGCCGTCGGCGGCGGTGATGCCCGCGCCGAGGCAGACGACGGCGTCGGCGGCGCAGAACCAGGACTTACGGGCCTCCAGGGTCGAGCCGAGGCCGCGCAGGTGCTGGCCGACGGCCGCGTACTCGCCGTCCGTCACTCCCCCGACCCACCGCACGTCGGGCTTGGGCGCGCCCCATTCGCCGCCCGCGCGGTCGGGAAGCCGCTTCGTCGACACGGTGGTGCCGGGCAGCCGGTACCAGTCGACAGTGGGCCAGAACCAGTCGGTGTACTGGTCGCCGGTGGTGTCGGTCCACCAGGAGAGCATTCCGGCGCCGGTGTGCCAGCCGCGGGGGTTCTCGCCGTTGCCGCACTCGTAGTACGCGATGCGGTCGGAGGCCATGGCGATGCAGGCGGCCCAGCCGGGGCGGCGGTGCACGGCCCTCGCCATGGACGCGAAGAGGGTGTGGGCGACCGGTTCGGGCGCGGCGGGAACGGGTGAGGCGGCGACCGCGTGCAGCCGGGCGAGGTCGGCGACGCCGAACTGACCGGCCGTGAGGGCCGGGGAGACGGTGTCGCGTTCGATCCAGCCCTTCACGCGCGCGTGCCACCGGTCGCGCTCGGCGGGGCCCGCGGCGTCCGCGAGCAGCGCGATGGCGGCCATGACGCCCTGCCCGTGGTAGTGGTCGCTGCGCATGGTGCCGCGGACGTCGTTGCGGAGCAGGCCGCGGCTGATGGCCCGTCCGCTGACGCTGTCCATCATCAGGCCGTTGTAGAGGAGGGGCGCGTACGCCTTCTCGACCGAGTCCAGGACGATCTGGCGGGCGGGGTCGGTGACGGCCCAGGGGGAGCCGGTGAGCAGGGCGAAGAGGCGGCCGAGGCCGTCGAGCACGACCTGCCCGTACGTACCCGAGTACGCCACCCACGTGTGCTGCACGAAGCTGCCGTCGGCGTAGAGCCCGTCGCCGGAGGTGACGTACGGGAAGACGGGTGAGAGCGCGTCGCGCGCGAGGGCGATCTTGTCGGGGCGGCGGCCGAGGACGCCGCGCAGGGCGACGGAGCGGCACAGGTCGACGCGGTTGGCGCCGGTGGAGGTGCCGCTGTAGTCGGTGAGCATCGCGTCCGGGATGAAGTGGTCGACGGCGGCGCAGGCGGCCTCGACCCGGGCCGGGCCCAGCTCCTCGTACAGGGTGGCGGTGATGTCCATGAGGAGGCGGGGGCTGCCGATCTGCCACTCCCACCAGTTGCCGTAGCGGGTGGTGGAGGGGTTGTAGACGCGCTCGGAGAGGTGGTCGAGGCCGCGCAGGACGTCGGCGAGGAGGCCGGGGTCGCCGGTGTGGCCGGTGCCCGGCTGGGCGTACGCCTGGGTCATGGCCCACAGGCGGTGGTAGCTCTGGGTGATGCCGGAGGGCGGGTTGAAGGGGTAGCCGGGCCACAGCGTGGTGGCGGTGGGGGCCATGGAGGCGCGGAAGCGGGCGGCGAGGTCGCCGGTCTCGGCGAGGCGGGAGGCGTACGGTTCGGCGGCCGGGTCGTAGCCGGTGCCGAGCTGGAGGCCGAGCCAGCGCAGGCGGAGGGTCTCGAAGTCGGCGTCGGCGGCGGCATGAGCGCCGGGGGCTGCTGTCACGGTCAATCCCAGAGCGGTGGCGGCGAGGAAGGTGCGGCGGGTCCAGTGGGGCACGTTCGGCGGCACGTTCGGCGGCACGGGAGCCTCCCGGGGGAAGTGGTGTGGACCGGTCGAGCGCGGTTCACGCCAGTCGCACCACCGCCTTGTGAACGGCGCCCAGTGTGCCGGGCGTGATCCGCAGCGCCAGCGCGGTGCCGGTCGACAGCACCTGAACGGAGGGGTCCTTGGACGAGACGGACGCGACGGCCCGGTTCCAGGTCAGGTCGATCACGGCGCCGTCGCGCAGGGGCCCGGAGACGCAGACGGTGGCGGTGCCGCCGCTCTCGCGGATCAGTACGCTCGCGGGCGCGGAGACCGTCACCGGCCCGGCCGTCCCGGCGAACCAGAAGTTCACGCCGGTGAGGCCGAGCGCCGGGACGCGGACGCCCTGCTGCTCGTCGGTGTTGGCGACCACGCTCAGCCACGCCGTGTCGGCGGCGCGGGCGGCGGTCTGTGCGGCCGTGGCGCCCGGCATGAGGGCGTACGCGTACGTCGCCCACGTCGGATCGGTCCCGTGGTCGAACCAGAGCGTCAGATAGCGGCGGGTCACAGGGTCGGTGCTCGCCCCCTTGTTGATGGTGGACCAGGCGCCGGTGCGCGCCTCGCGCAGCGCCTTGAGGCCGCTGGACGCGCCCCCGGGGAAGACATACCCGCCGTGCCCGGCGAGGTGCGCCCAGCGGGCGCCGGTGAGGCCGGCGCTCCAGCCGGGGCTGGTGGACTGGGCCGAGCCGTCGACGGTGAAGGCGTGGACTCCGGCGGCGCCCAGGTTGCGGTTGTCGACGGTGGTCTCGACGCGGGCGCCGTCGCGGCCGTGGATACCGGCCCCGAGGCAGACGACGGCGTCGTCGAGGAAGAACCAGGACTTCTTGGCGAGCAGCGTCGAGGAGAGGCCCTTGAGGTACTGGCCGACGGCGGCGTACGTGCCGTCCGTGGCGCCGCCGACCCAGCGCACGTCGGGCCGCGCCACGCCCCAGGTGCCGCCCTCCCCGTCCGCCAGGGCCTTGCGCGAGGCGGTGGTGCCGGGCAGCCGGTAGGGGTCGACGGTGGGCCAGAAGTCGTCGCTGTACTGGCCGTTGGCGTAGGTGTCGCCCCACCAGTAGAGCATTCCGGAACCGCTGTGCCAGGCACGCAGGTTCTCGCCGTTGCCGTTCTCGTAGTACGTGATGCGCTGCGAGGCCATGGAGAGGGCGGCGGCCCAGCCGGGGCGGCGGTGGACGGCCCGGTCCATGCCGGGGAAGAGCCGGTGCCCGACCGGTTCGGGGCTCGGTGCGGCCGGGCCGTCGTCGACGGCCCCCAGCCGGGAGAGTGCGGCGACGCCGAGGGCCGGGCTGGACAGGAGGGGGCTGTAGTAGTCGCGGGCGATCCAGCCCTTGACCATGGAGTCCCAGCGCGCCTTCTCGGCGGCGGAGGCGGTGCGCGCGAGCAGCGCGACGCAGGCGATGATCCCGTGCCCGCGCAGGTGGTCGTCCTGGCGGATCCGGCGGGTGTCGGCCTTCTGGACGCCCCGGCTGACGGCCCGCCCGGAGACGCCGTCCATGGCGAGGCCGTTGAAGAGGAAGGGCGCGTACGCCTTCTCGACGGAGTCGAGGACGACCTGCCGTCCGGGGTCGGTGACCTCCCAGGCCGACCCCTTCAGCAGCGCGAAGAGGTGGGACAGCCCGCCGAGCATCACGGCGCCGTACGACCCGGCGTACGGCACGTACAGGTGCTGGATGAAGCTGCCGTCGGCGTACAGCCCGTCGCCGGAGGTGACGTACGGGAAGACGGGCGAGAGCGCGTCGCGCGCGAGGGCCAGCTTCGCCGGGGTCTTGCCGAGGACGCCGCGCAGGGCGAGGACGCGGCACAGGTCGACGCGGTTGGCGCCGGTGGAGGTGCCGGAGTAGGCGGCGACCGCGCTGTCGGGGACGAAGTGGTCGACGGCGGCGCAGTGTGCGGCGACGCGGGCGGCACCGAGGTGGTCGTACAGCAGGACGTCGATGTCGAGCAGGGCCTGCGGGATGCCGATCTGCCAGTTGTACCAGTTGCCGTAGCGGGCCTGGGAGGCGTTGTACGCCTGGTCGTGGAGGTGGTCGAGCCCGGCGAGGATCTCGCCGCGCAGGCCGCCGTCACCGGTGAGCCCGGTGCCCGGCTGGGCGTACGCCTCGGCCATGGTGCGCAGGCGGTTGAAGCTGGTGCCCAGGTTGCCGGAGTACGTGTACGACTCGGCGTCGGTGTCCGGCTCGGGGTCGGCGTACGGCAGGTCGGGCCACAGGGACCCGCCCGCCGGGGCCATGGTGGAGCGCAGGCCCCGGGCGGTGGTGCCGAGGTCGGCGAGCTTGGACGCGTACGGCTCGGCGGTGGGGCTGAAGCCGGTGCCGAGGATGAGGTCGCGCCAGGTGAGGCGGAGGGTGTCGTGGGCGTCGGCGGCGGAGGCGGGGGTCGCGTGGAGTGCGGAGAGGGTGAGCGGTGCGGCGGCGGCGGCGAGCAGCAGGGCGCGGCGGGAGGGCACGGGGAACCTCCGGAAGGCAGTACGTCGTTGAACCGAGAACCATTCGGGTGAACGGTTTTTCCCACACCATGAGCAAGTGGTCAATGAATCGCGCACGATCGCTCAAAATCGATCGAACGCTCAACCGTTCACCCGCAGGTTCCGAGACGTCAGCCGCCGTCAGCCGCCGCACCCGAACCGGGCGTTCCCCCAGTCCGCGTGGTCGTTGCCGCTGCCGTCACCGCCGTCGCCGACGACCAGGTCGACGTAGGACGCGCCCGTGACGTCGGCCGTCAGCGGCCAGGCGGCGTCGCTCGCCCTCAGCACGGGTGACGCCGCCTTCTGCGCGCCGTCCGCCAGGACGGTGAACTGCACGCTCCCCCGCGTCGCCTGGGCGTCGTCCACGCCCACCTCGGCGGTGAACGCGGCGCACTTGCCGCCCAGGTAGTAGCGCACGGTCGCCGGGGCGTGGGTGCCGAGGCCCTTGGCGTACGCCACTCCCCCGATCCGCAGCGGGGTGCCGTCGCCCGACGCCGTCCCGCCGTTGGACATGTCGCGTTCGACGGGGCCCCAGCCGCTGCGGGCGGATGCCCAGTCCAGGTCGCTCGCCCAGGCGTCGGTGGTCGGCGGGGGCGGCAGGGTGCGGGCGGTCGTGGCGGCGGTGAGGGTCCGTTCCGTGCCGCCGGCCGCGTACGACGCCGAGGAGCGGAGCTCGTACGCCTGGTACGGCGCGTCCGCCGGTGGGGTGACCTTCCACGTGGCGGTGGCCTTGGCGCCGGGCGCGACCGCGTCCAGGGTGATCGGGCCGGACGGCTCGGCGGTCCAGCCGTGCGGCAGGGTGAGGGTGAGGGCCGGGGTCACGGCGGCCGTCTCGTCGTGGGTGAAGGTCGCCGTGATGTCGTTCGCCCGTCCCGGTTCGAGGGTCTCGCCCGTCGCGAGGGCGAGCGTGCCGCAGGCGGCGGGCCGGGCGGCCGGGCCCAGGTCGGTGACGGTGAACCGGTCGAGGACGAAGTCGGCGCCGTCCGGGGCGTCGGCGCGTTTGCGCAGACCGGTGAACGTGTCGCCGCAGCCGGCCGTGACGGTCTCGGTGAAGCGGCCGGTGGTGTGCTGGTGCGGGATCGGCGTGCGGCGGGTCTCCACCGAGGTGCCGTCGGTCCGGTCGTACCCGGTCACCCACTCGTACGCGCCCGCGTGACTGGACTGGTAGTCGTACTCCACCCGGTAGCTGTGCCCGTCCTTCATCGGCGCGGTCCAGGGCGCGGTGCGGTAGACGAGGCCGGTGTTCTCGTCGTGGGCCTTGAGGGACTCGCCGCCCTCCAGGACGTCGTCGACGAGCTTCCCGTTCCAGCCCGCCTGGGTGTAGGGCGCGTGGAGTTGGCTCACGTGCGTACGGGGATCGTTCGCCCCGCCCGCGTCGCCCTTCAGGAACGGCCCCCACCCCTGGTCGACGGCCTCGAAGTCCTCGTACACGACCGCGTCCGCCCTGCCCGCCGGGTCGTTGGCGACGATCCGTACGTCGTCGACGCGTACGGTCGCCGCGCTCCCGCCCTCGGCGCGGATCGCGAGCATGGCGCGGCCGTCGGCGGGTGCGGTGAAGTGGACCTTGGCGCGCTGCATGCGCGTCCCGTGCCAGTCGGAGGCGGCGACGCGGTTCGTCACGGCCGAGCGTTCGACGGTGACGGACGCGCCGCCGACGGTCAGGGTCGAACGGCGCGAGGCGCCCGGCTGGACCTCGATCCAGGCGGAGGCGCTGTACCGCGCACCGGGCGTGAGGCCCTCGATCCGCTGGGCCAGCCCCGCCTCCGCCGCACCGGTCAGCGCGGCGCTGGTGCGGCCCTGCTCGTCGGTGTGGCGGGCGACCGCCCCGGACGTGGTCCAGGCCCCGAGCCGCGCGTCGTTGAAGCCGGGGTCCGCGACCGGCGTGCCCTCGCCCCAGCGCGGATCGGGAAGCGGCGGGGCGGGGGCGCGGTCCGGGTAGAGGACGTACGCCTGGCCGGGCGCGGCGCTGAGGGTGACGCTGCCGTTCTCCGCGCGGACCGTCCCCGTCTTCACGCGGCCGTTGTCGGTGAGCTTGTGGACGGTGTACGTGCCCGGCGGCACGGCCCACGTGCTGGTGCCGCCCGCCTTGTTGTAGTGGTACAGCTTCTTGCCGCCCTCCCAGGGCAGGAGGTACCGGTCGCCGTCGAGGACCTTGCGGCCGTGCTCGTGGAAGGTGCGGCGGCCGTTCTCGACGGTGCCGCGTACGCCGCCGGTGAAGGTGATGTCGTCGCCGTTCCAGCGGAGGATCTTCTGCCGCTGGAGGTACTTGGCGGGCAGGTTCTTCTGCCAGATGTTCGCGGTGAAGGCGGTGAAGTCCGTCTCGCCGGTCCAGCCCTCGAAGTCCTCCAGGGCCGTCTGGCCGAGGACGGGGTGGTGGTTCCAGACGTCCTTCTCGCCGTTGCGGATGAACCGGATGATCTTCGAGTTGAGGCCCTTGTTGGTCGCGCCCCCGTAGTCGAGGTCGTTGGCCCAGTGCGACCAGAGGGAGGCCCGCTCGAACTTGTCCGACCACTCCGTGCCGACGTGCCAGCCCTGCGCCTGCACGGCCCGGAGGGTCTCGTCGGCGATCCAGCCGTGCGTGTAGTACACGTCGATGTAGAGGAAGCTGAGGTTCCGGTCGGTCTCGTCGCGCAGCTGCTGGAAGCGGCGGGCCAGGTCGCCGCTGGTGACGTCGCGGCGCTGGTTGATGTAGTAGCTCTGGTTGAGCCAGTTCCAGCCGGGCTTGGTCTTGTCGACGAGGGTCTCGCTGAAGTGGCGGGCCTCGGGGTACGACTCGGTGGCGTTGACGTGGACGCCGAAGGTGGCGCCCCACTTCTCGCCGTTGCGCAGCAGCTTGTTGAGATCGTCGAGGCCGCCCGCGCGCTTGTTGTAGTTGCCGCCGTAGTCGGGGTGGGCCGAGTCGTGGCCCTCGGAGCCGTACCCCTTGAGCACCGCGAGCTGCCCGAGGCCGTCCGTGGCGAGCGAGACGCGTTTCACGTCGTCGAGGGTGCGGGCGAAGGGGTGCGTGGCCTGGCTGGCGAAGTTGAACGGGATGTGGGTGACCACCCGCTCCGGCGTCCGCTCGCTGCCGGGCGCTCGGACCCCGATCGAACGGAAGGCGATGGCGCCGTCCTGCCAGTCGGTCCGGCTGTCGCCGTTGGCGTCCGGCGTGACGACGACCTTGGCCCACGGCAGGTCGGCACCGCTCTCGGGCCGGGGCGCCCCGGCGCCCCGGTAGGTCCACTGCCCGGACCACACGCCGACGCGCACACCGCCGCCGCCCTCCGCCTGCCGGGCCTGGTGCCAGAAGCGGGCGTCGTCGCCGTTGGTGGCGCCGGAGGGCTTGTCGTAGCTGGAGTTGGACTCGACGGCGGCGGCGAGGGACCCGGTGTTGACCAGCGCGTAGCTCGCCCCGACCGGCGCGGCCTCCGCCCGCTCGGGCACGGCCGCGAACACGTCGGCGGTACGCGTCGAGTCGACGTCGAGCCGCGTGAACGCGGTGGCGGCGCCCGGCTCGTCCGAGCCGACCGACACCAGGTCGTGCCCGGGTATGTCGATGGTCCCGACCCGGAAGGCGTCGGTGTCCCGGACGGCGGTCACCTTGAAGGTGGTGACGCGGCCGGAGACCGCGAGAAGGGTGTCCATCTCGACGCCGGGCAGGGCGGGGAACGCCAGCGTGTAGCGGGCGTTCGCCGCCCCGAGGACGGGCGGGGCCGTGAGCCGCACCTCGTACGCCGTGCCGTTGAGCGTGACGTGCGTGACCGGGCTCGTACTGCCCAGCAGGCGCGCGCCGCTCGCGCGGTCGGTGTACGAGACGACGCGCGGGAAGTCGGGGGCGACGGCCACCGCCAGCTGCGGGGAGCCGATGAGGAGCGGCACCCCGGCAGCGGCGGCGGGCGCGGGTGGCGGTCCGGCGGTGGCCGGGGGCGCCAGGGCGAACACGACGGAGGAGGCGGCGGCGAGGGCGCACACCGCGCGGAATCGTGGCGACATGGCCTCTGGCGTAACGGTCGCCTCAGGGCACCGTCAACGAAACGGACTCCGTGCGGCGACGCCAGTCCAACAACGCCCCCCGGTTAATCCAACTCACCGCTTCCTGAAGTACTCGATCAGACGCGAGTAGCTGTCGGTGGCGTGGCCGTCTTCCACGGCCTTGTTCACGAGGCCGAGGGTGTAGGCGGGGAAGGCGACGTCGACGTTCCGCGCCTCGCTCTCGCGGATCAGGTCCTCGACCGAGGGCCGGTGGTGCTGGAGCGCTCCGTACGGCGTCGCGTACTCAGCCCGGTCGACCTCGTCGGCGAGCATCGGCAAGAACCCGAGCAGTGCCTCGACGGACGGGCGGGCGTCGTCCAGGAACCGCTTCACCTCGATGCCGGCGCCGGACAGCAGGGCGGCCGCGTGCAGGAACCCGTTGAGCGCGCCCCACATGGTGCCGTGTACGGCCATTCCGTACAGGGCGGGCACTCCGGCGTCGGCCGAGATCAGCGTTCCCCGGCCGCCGAGGAGCCGGAGCGTGGGCTGGAACTCCTCGAAGACGGCGTCGGAGCCGCCGTAGAAGATCACCGTCTCCGCTGCGCCGATGCCCGGAGCGATCGTCATGATCTGCCCGTGGAGATACCGCGCGCCCTGGCCCGTGACCCACTCGGCCACGGCCCTGGCCTCCGCGGACGTCCCGTCCGTGAGGTTGAGCACGGAGCGGCCGGACAGCGCGTCGCCCGACGACTCGAGAACCGCACGGGCGGTCGCGTTGCCCTTCACGCTGACGACGACGAGAGGGCTGGCGGCGACGGCGTCGCGGACCGTCGCGGACCGCTCGGCCCCCTTGGCGACCAGCGGTTCGGCCTTCTCCGGCGTGCGGTTCCACACCGCCGTCGGGTGCCCACCGTCCAAGAAGGCCCCGGCGAGTGCGAAGCCCATCTCGCCCAGACCGATCACGGTCACGGCCGGCTGGGCAATGGTGTGTTCTGAGGCAGTGTTCATCGAAGTCGCTTCTCCCCGGTTGCAGGGGGCCGGCCCATGCCCGGGCCGGCCCCACTGGTGCTGCGGAGATGTCACGCTAAAACCTGAACCGAAGTTGAGGTCAAGGGCCTAGCTGCGGCCCTGGACCCGGTCCCGCAGGGTCTTCTCCTCGGCGTCCGCCAGCCAGAAGAGCACCGGCGTCAGCACCAGCTCGACGACCGCCAGTGCCACCTGGAACCAGTGCGGCCACCCGTGCACGGCGAGCGACAGCAGCCGCCCGAGCGCACCCAGCCCGAACACCCCCGCCAGCCACCGCACCGCCGACGCGGGAATCGGTGACTGCCGTGCCGCCCAGAGCCAGCCGAGGCCGTATCCGGCGAAGGCCGCGCCGAGGAACCGCCCAAGGCTGTCCACCGTCGCACCCGCCGAATCCGCGCCCGGGATCGCGGCGTTGCCGAGCAGCACGTGCAAGAGCCCGATGGCCACGCAGGCGTACCCCATCGCCAGTACGAGCCCGCGCAGCACCTTGGCCTTGGCCATGACCGGTCACCCCTCTGTTGGTGGACAAGCGTCCATCAGACCGCCGGGAACAGGAAGAAGCCCTTGTGCGTGCTGATGTAGCCGTACCCGGACTGCTTGGTGAACAGCGGGACGTTCTCCTCGGGCAGGCTCTTGGCAAGCACCTTCTTCGTGCGGCCGTCGACGGCGAGGAACACGTCCTCGCCGAGCTCCTCCACCCTGATGCCGTACAGCACGCCGTTCGGGGAGAAGCGCAGTGGCGTCAGCGCCTTCTCGTCCTCCTTCTGCGCCCAGACTTCCTTGCCGTCGGCGGGCTGCCACACGGCGGTGCCCTTCTCCGTCTCGGCGGCGGCAAGGGTGCGGTCGGGGGAGAAGACGGACGTACCCTCGGTGCTGACGGTGTCGGCGGGGTCGTCCGCGTACGCGTACGTGGTGGACCCGCCGATCTGCTTGCCGGTCGCGAGGTCGTACGTCGCCGTCACCCAGGTGTCCGGTGTGAGGGCCCCCGCGCCCCAGGAGGTGAGGACGCGGCCGTCGCGTACGTCGAGCACGCGCACGGCGCCGGTGGTGCGCATGCCGTCGTCATCCAGTTCCACGCCGGTGGGCGGGGTGACGTCCGCGGTGCTCCACGCTTTCTTGCCGGTGGCGAGGTCCGTCATGACGAGCTGCTCGCGCTTGTTGTCGTAGCCGGACACGTTCTCGATGTGGAAGGCGTGCGTACCGATGATCAACGGTGCATGGGCCTGGCCCCCGTCGATCTCGCCCGTGCGCGGGTCGTAGGAGCAACTCCCCCACCGGCCGGTGCAGGTGACCTTGCGCGCGGCCCCGCCCTCGACGGGCGTGAGCTTCAGGCTCAGCTCGCCGTCCTGCTCGATGACGTAGCCCTCGCGGAGGTGGAACTTGTCGCCCTCACGCTGGGCCTTGCCGAGCTCCTTGCCGTCGGCGCCGTAGACCGTGACGGTGGTGGTGGTCTTCTCGGCGCTCAGGCCGTCGGACTCGGTGGTGGCAGCGGTGTACACGGCGACCGCGGGGACACCGTTGTGCCAGGTCGTGGCGGCCACCCGGGTGGTCGTCACCTTGAGGGTCTTGCGCACCTCGCCGGTCTTCACGTCGCGGAACTCGAGGGTGGCCGGTTCCGGCTCGCCGGCGGCGTGCAGGGTGCCGACCGTGCCGTCGACGGGATCGTCGTTGCTCCCACCCCCCTTTGCGTAGGCGCCCTGGGCGTCCTTGACGAACAGCAGGGTGTCGCCGAGGTCGATCGCGTCGGCGGTCGGCAGGCTCCACGCCGGCTTCGCCGCGAGGCCGGGTATCGCGGGCCCGCTGTAGACGGGCCCCTTGGGCGCGGCGCTCGCCCCCGGAGTCGCCGAGCTGCCGTCCTTCGACTGGGCGGCGGTGGGCTTCTCGGCGTCGGAGGAGCTGCAGCCCGTGACGAGCCCGAGCGACAGGAGGAGGCCGGTGGCCATCACTGTGTACTTGTTCATGTCCCCGTGAGTTTCAGCAGACGATCTTGAAATGCTCACGGCAGCATAAGCGCGTCCGGTCGGGCCGTGCGGTCGAATCTAGTGGTTGAAGATTAAACGGAATGGGTCTACCGTCGTTCTTGTTGAACGTTAAACCACTACCAAGGGAGCGCGTCATCATGGGCCTCTTCAGCCGCAACACCACCCCCGCCACCCCGGCCACCTCTACCCCCGCCGCCGTGGACCCGGCGCTCGCCGCCCTGACCGGCGAGTACGCCATCGACGCGGCCCACAGCAGCATCGGCTTCACCGCCCGCCACGCCATGGTCACCAACGTCCGGGGCGCCTTCGCCGACTACTCCGGCACGCTGACGCTCGACGGCGCGAACCCGGCCGCCTCCGCCGCGTCGATCGACGTCAAGATCGACTCGATCGACACGGGCAGCGCCGACCGTGACGCGCACCTGCGCGGCGCCGACTTCTTCGACGCCGAGCAGTTCCCGCTGATGACCTTCCGCTCCACCTCCGCGGAGGCGCTCGGCGGCAGCGACTACCGGATCACCGGCGACCTGACCATCAAGGGCGTCACGCGTCCGATCTCCATCGACCTGGAGTTCAACGGCTCGGCCAAGGACCCGTTCGGCAACGAGCGCGTCGGCTTCGAGGGCAAGGCCGAGCTGCTGCGCTCCGAATGGGGCCTGACCTGGAACGCGGCCCTGGAGACCGGCGGCGTGCTGGTCAGCGACAAGATCAAGCTGACCTTCGAGATCTCCGCGATCCGCAACGCCTGACGCGACACGTCGACACGATGCCCGATCCGGCGCGGGGCCCCCGCGCCGGAGGGCCGTCTCACGCGCCGAGCGCCTCGGCTGCCATCCGGGTCCCCCGCACCCGCGCCTCGATCTTGGCGAAGGCGATGTCGCGCGAGGTGGAGGTGTCGTCCGCGAACGGCGCGAAGCCGCAGTCGTCGCAGGTCCCGAGCTGGCCGACGGAGATGTGGTCGGCCGCGAGCAGCACCCGGTCGCGCACCTCCTCCGGCGTCTCGACCCTCGGGTTGATCGGATCGGTCACGCCGACGAACACCCGGATGCCCGGGCGCAGTTGCTCGGCGATGATCCGGAGTACGCGCTCGGGGTCGGACTCGCTCGCCAGCTGGACATAGAAGTTGCCGGCCTTGAGCTGGAAGAGCTTGGGCAGCAGCTCGGCGTAGTCGACGTCCGCGCTGTGCGTGGAGTCCTGGTCGCCGCCCGGGCAGGTGTGGACGCCGATGCGGGCCCGCTCGTCCTCGGAGAACCGGCCCAGCACCTCGTTGTTGAGCGCGATGAAGTCGTCCAGCAGACCCCCGCTCGAGTCCAGCTTGAGCGACAGCCGCCCTTCCGTGAAGTCCAGCTGCACGCGGTGGGCGCCCGCCTCCAGGCAGCCCCGGATGTCGGCCTCGGCCTCGTCGGCGAGGTCCCGCAGGAACGCCTCACGGGAGTAGCCGGCGATGGCCGCGCCCGGGTAGAGCAGGCTCAGGGCGGACGGCGCGATGACCGCCTGCTTGATCGGGTGGCCCGTGTGGTTCTGCGCGTTGCGCAGATAGCTGTCCGCGCGGACCTGGTACCGGAACGGCCCCGCCGTCAGGCGGGGCAGCTGCCGGGTGTGGCCGTCGGCGAAGGGGATGACGGCGCCGTCCGGGGCGAGCCCGGCGAGACCCGCGACCGGGTACGTGGCGAAGCTCGGCTTGGACTGCTCGCCGTCCACCAGGACGGGGCAGCCGAGCTCCTCCAGTTTCGCCAGCGTGTCGGCGGTGGCCTGCTTCTGGAGTTTCGCCAGCTCGGCGTCGCTCAGCCGTCCTGCCGCGTGCGCGGCGAGGGCTTCGACGAGGGCACGAGGCCGGGGGATGCTACCGATCGGCTCGGTGGGGATGCTCATGGCGCGGACCCTAGCGCCGGGTAACGACCGACCACGCCGAGTGATGACGCCGGTTCACCCCATGGTGGGCGAGACCGGCCATCAGGTTGACCGAGAGGGGCGTCAGGGGGCGATAGGCAGCTGCCGCTTGTGCTCCGTGAGCTCGTAGCGGCGGATGATGGCCGCCGAGGCGGCCTCGTCGACCGGCTTCCCCTCCAGGAAGTCGTCGATCTGGTCGTACGTGACGCCGAGCGCCTCCTCGTCGGGCTTGCCCGGAGCCAGCGTCTCCAGGTCCGCCGTCGGCGTCTTCCACACCAGCTCGGCGGGCGCGCCCAGCGCCTCCGCCACGGCACGGACGCGCCGCTTGGTGAGACCGGTGAGCGGGACCACGTCGGCCGCGCCGTCGCCGAACTTCGTGAAGAAGCCCGAAACCGCCTCGGCCGCGTGGTCGGTGCCGACGACCAGGCCGTCGTGCGCGCCCGCCACCGCGTACTGGGCGATCATGCGCTGCCGGGCCTTGATGTTGCCGTGGACGAAGTCCTGGTGGTGCGCGTCGCGGAACTCCGTGCCCCCGGCCAGCGCCGCCTCCAGCGCGGCGTCGCTGGCGGGCTTCACGTCGACGGTCAGGACGCGGTCGGCGCGGATGAACTCCAGCGCCAGCTGCGCGTCCTTCTCGTCGGCCTGGACGCCGTACGGCAGGCGCATCGCGTAGAACGTCGCGTCCTGCCCGGCGGCCCGGACCCGCTCGACCGCGAGCTGGCAGAGCCGGCCCGTGGTCGTGGAGTCCACCCCGCCGCTGATGCCCAGCACCAGGGAGCGCAGGCCCGTGGAGGTCAGCCGGTCGGCGAGGAAGGCCACCCGCCGCTCGATCTCCTGCCGCGCGTCGAAGGACGCGCTCACCTGGAGGTCCTGGGCGATCCGCTGCTGCTGGGGTATGGACGCCAGGTCGGTCACGGTTGCTCCTCGCGGGTACGTGTAGGGGACGGAAGCACTTTAGACCGGAACTCGCACCACACGAGCTTCCCGGGGTTCCGCTCCCCCACGCCCCAGGTGTCGGCGAGCGCCGCCACCAGCGGCAGTCCGCGCCCGGACTCCGCCCCGGCGTCGGGCTGCCGTGCGAGTACGGTGCCGTCGCCGCTGTCGTGCACCTCCACCCGGAGCGGCCCGTCCTCCACCAGCCGCAGCAGGCGCAGCCGGTAGCCGCGGCCCGGGGGCACGCCGTGCAGGAGCGCGTTGGTCGCGAGCTCGCTCACGCAGAGCACGACGTCGTCGGCGCGCTCCTTGATCCCCCAGCGGGCGAGCGCCTCGGCGGTGAAGCGCCGGGCGGCCCGCACGGACCTGCGCTCGCGCCGGAAGAACGCCTCGCAGAGGTAGGGCAGTTCCAGTTCGTCGTTCATGGCGCCCACTGTCACTGCGGGTCACTACGCTTGAACACAGTGTCAAGCCGTACAAGTCGTTTGTACGGCGCGCGCACGGTCAGGTACTCCAGCGGGTGGGAAGAGGGCGACCATGCACCCAGCGAACAAGCCCAGGAAGAACGCCACATGGCACGTACTCGGTGCCCAACTGGGCCAACTCCGCAGAGCGGCGGGGATGAAGCAACCCGAACTGGCCGAGCAGCTCTGCATCAGCGTCGAGACGCTCGCCTCCATCGAGCAGGGCCGGAGAACACTGAAGTACGACCTGGCCGTGGAGATCGACCAACTGCTGAACACCGGGGGCGTGCTGGCGGCGGGGGTGTTGCGCGTACCGGAGCGGGAGAGGTACCCGGCGTTCGCGCAGGACTTCATCGAGCTTGAGCAGCAGGCGCTGACGCTGCTGTCGTACGAGAACCAGGTCGTGCCGGGCCTGCTCCAGACGGAGGAGTACGCGGCGGCGGTCTTCGCTTCCCTCTTCCCGCCCATCAGCCCGGAGGACGCCGAGGAGCGGCTCTCTGCCCGGCTTGACCGGCAGAAGCTCTTCGACCGCAAGCCGTGGCCGCCGATGATGAGCTTCATCATCGAGCAGTCCGTGCTGGAACAGCCGCTCGGTGGCCGCCATGTCCTGCGGGAGCAGATCCGCCATCTGCGCCGCTGCGCCGAACTGCCCTTCATGGGCATCCAGATCATGCTGTCCTCGCGCGAGAAGCACGCCGGACTCGACGGCCCCATGGTGCTACTGGAGACTCCCGACCATGACCAACTGGCCTATATCGAAGGCCAGCGTGTCAGCTTCCTCATCGATGATCCTGACGAGGTCAGTGTGCTCCACCAGAAATATGGGATGCTGCGAGCACAGGCCCTGAGCCCCGAGGAGAGCATGGGCCTGCTGGACGATCTGGCAGGAGAGTCATGACACCCGCAGCAGCGTTGACCTGGTTCAAGTCCAGCTACAGCAGCGATGAAGGCGGCGCCTGCGTCGAAGTCGCCTACGACTGGCGCAAGTCCAGCTACAGCGGCAGCGAGGGCGGTAACTGCGTCGAGGTGGCCGCCCACCCTGCCGCCGTCCACGTGCGAGACTCCAAGGTCCAGGACGGCCCGGTCCTCACGGTCTCCCCCGCCACCTGGTCCGCGTTCGTGGCCGGGCAGGCGTAACGCTCAAGGAGGGCCGCGAGCAGCGCTCAAAGCCCTCCGCCGCACCCGCCGCCGCCTCCGCACCCGCCGGCGTCACCGCCGCACCCACCACCTGGGCCATGGCCTCCGTCGCCGGAGGAAGAATGCCCGGAGGGGCCCGGGAATCCGGTGGCGACGAAGACCCAGGCGACGAATGTGGCACCCGCCATGGCGAGCGCCGCGACGGAGACCGGTGTCCACTGGACCATGACGGCCGCGACGATGGTGGCCACCGTGGCCACGGTCATGGCCGCGGCAGCGAGACGTCCTCTCATGGGGCATCCTCCGAGTCGGTGGAGCTCACGTCAGTCACCTCCGCAGCCGCTTCCGCACGAGCTGCCGCAGCCGCCGCCATCCGCACCGCCGTCCGCGCCACCGCGCTCCCACCAGCTGCCGGACCGGACGGGGCCGTACTTGCTCGACCGGAGCGCGGTCAGAGCGACCGGATCCTCGTCCCCGAGTGCCGTGCGGAGCATGTCGCCGCAGTGCGCCCGCAGCCGTACCAGCTGAGGGCGGGGATCCCCGTCCGGCCAGGCGAGCGCCGTCAGCGCGGCCAGGCCCCACAGCGGGACCCAGGCGAACATCCACCAGCCGAAGTCGCCGAGCCAGGGCACGGGTGCGCGCACCGCCAAGCCGTGCATGGCCATGCCCGCCATCAGCGCGAAGGCCGCGATCAGCACGGGGATGCGGCCGTTCTCGGTCATCCGGCCGATCCGTGTCTCATGGGGAATGCGCCGTACGGCCTCGTCACGGAGGCGCCGGTAGTCCGAGAAGTCCGGGCTCTCCCCCCGCACCTCGTACAGCCTCGTACCCGAGGGCCGGGCGCGTACGGTGTCCGACAGGGCGTCCAGGGCCGCCTGGCCCGTACCGCTGTCGATGGCGGGCGGCGGCTGATCGGCCGTCGGCAGGATCACCCCGTCGGCATCCACCCGGACCACGCGGCCGGCGAGCAGCAGACGTACCGCGATGGCGTCGACATCGTCCGGTTCGGCGAGGTGGGCGGCCTGCACCAGGTTGGGGCGGGAGTCGATGACCTCATTCACGATCCGCCGGTCGGTGCGGTTGCGCACGGCCCGGCGGATCAGCAGGGCGGCATGGAGGGAAGCGAACATCCCCAGCCAGAAAAGGACTACGCTCAGGCCTTCGCTCATACGGCGCCCCCCGCCCCGCGGCTCCCGGCGCTGTGCCGGGTAGCTGTCGAGTATCCGCGCCACTGACACCGGTCACAAGGTGTGCGGACAGCCCTGCTTAGGCTTTGCGGGCGAGGAGTTGAACCTCCTGGAACTGCCGCCGGTCGGTGGGCTGCGGCTCGCACACCATGCGGGCCACCTCCACCAACCCCGCCTTGCGCAGCAGCCCCGCGAGGTGATCGGGCGACCACCGATAGGCCGGAGCGACCGCGTGATCGAAGACCTGTGTCGGGTGAGACGGGTCTTCGGTCGCCGAGAAGCCAACCAGCAGGTGGCCGCCGGGCGCCAGCACGCGGTGGAACTCGGCGAGGACAGCCGGGAGTTCGTGCGGCGGGGTGTGGATGATGGACCACCGGGAGAGGACGCCGCCCAGCTCGCCGTCGCCGATCTCCAACGCGGCCATCGAGCCGACCTCGAACCGCAGGCCCGGATAGGCCTGCCGAGCCAGCTCGATCATCGCGGGAGAGGCGTCCACGCCGAACGCCGCCAGCCCCAACTCGTCCAGATGCGCGGTGACATAACCGGGCCCGCACCCCAGGTCCGCGACCTGCCCGTCCTGCCCGTCCTGCCCGTCCCCACTCGCCCTCACGACCTCGGCGAAGGCGCCGAGCATCGCCCGCTCCAGGGGCCTGTCGCGCAACGTGTCACTGAACAGCTCCGCGTAGGCGGGGGCAGCGGCATCGTAGGCCTCGCGGGTGGCACTCAGGGCAGCGTGTTCGACCATGCGCGCGACAGTACGCCAGCCCCTGTCAGCGGTCAGCGGTCGGCTTGGTAGGCCGCGTCCGCGCCCGTGGCCCTCCTGCCGTCAGCGGCGATGACCGTTTGCGTACGATCGCCCCTGATCTGGAAGACGTTGGTCGGCCGCTGAGTGTTCCGGGGGTTGCATTCCGGGACCGTGACGGTGAAGACAGTGACGTATCTGGTCCCGTCGGACGTGGTCACCTGCGTCACGAAGTTGACCACGCCCTTCTTGGCGGGGTTGCTGCCGTTCGGCGGTTCGAAGATCCACGACCCGGTCGCCGTCGCGGAGTCCTCGGTCGGCACGACCGTGAGCGAGCCGCCTTCGTTGAACTGCACCGTCTGCACTTTGGTGCCGGCCTGGGTGTACGGCTTGGACAGCTCGAAGGCCGCCCGTGCGCCGGGTTGCGGTGGATCGATGAAGTCGCGTTCGCTGCCCCCGCACTGCCCGGGGGCGGCCACGGCGGCGGAGCCGTGCTGGGTGAGGAAACCGAGGAGCAGCACGGAGGACAACCCCACGGCGGCGGACTTCAGATGGCGTCGGTGCATCATGGCGGACCCACTTCCGTCGCAAGGACAGGACAAGGCCGGGCTCCCGCGAACGGCGGGGCCCCACGGCGCTGACGCAGGTCAGCGCCGGTGCAGTCAGCGTAGCCAGGCCCTGTCCGGTGAGGACATCGCCGGATCGTGTAGGTTTGCCGCCGCCCAAAAGCCGCCTCAGAAGCGGGCCCCGACGTCCGCGCCGTTGGCGGGGCGCAGGAAGGTGCTCGACGGCAGGGAGCCGTCGGCCCGCCGGGGGCCGGTGAGGGAGCTCGGGTCCGTACTGGCGAACGACCAGGTGCCGCCGAGGTTCCAGGAGTTGCCGCTGCCGCCGGACTGCGAGCCCAGTGACACGTTCGTACGGTTGGCGACGGCGAGGTTGGCGGTGAGGGTGCCGTCCGCGTCGGCGAAGTCGAAGCCGGTGCCGCCGTTGCGCCAGGCCGTGCAGTGGTCGGCGACAAGGGCGCCCGGGTTGGCGTTGTCGATGAATCCGCCCGCCGAGTTGTCCCAGGCCATGCTGTTGCGCGTGACGTGGGCGGCGGGCGGGTCGGTGTCACCGCCGCCGCCCAGCTTGAAGCCGTTGCCGTCGCCGGTGTAGTCGGGCAGGTTCCAGCGGTTGTAGCCGTTGCCCCAGGCGAGGCTGTTCTCGATGCGGATGGGGGTGAGGAACTCCCAGGCGTCGAAGCCGTCGTCGGAGTTGTTCCAGAGCCGCGCGCCGCGCACGACGTTGCCGGTGCCGGAGCCCTCCTTGATGGCCAGGCCGTCCGCGCTCTCGCCGTTCTTGCGGGGGTCGCGGTTGCCGTGGCTGTCGAGGTTGAGGATCTGGTTGTCGCCCGAGGCGCCCTGGAGGTGGAGGCCGCTCTCGTAGTTGTTCCGGGTGGTGAGGCGGTCGAAGACGTTGTGGCTGGTGTCGACGCCGAACACGCCGTACGGGCCGTTCGCGATCTCCAGCCCGATGATCCGCCAGTACTCGCCCTCGATGTGGATCGCCCCGCGCTCGGCCCGAGGGATGCTCGCGCCCACGGGCGCGGGGGTGTGCGGCATGTTCTCGCCGTCAATGACGGCCCGCTCCCCGGCGTAGGCCCGGAGGGTGAGGGGCTGGCTCGCGGTGCCGCTCTTGTTCAGCCGGATGTTCGTGGTGGGCGCGTACGTAGCGGCTCTGAGATGGATGGTGGCGCCCGGCTGGGCGAGGTCCACGGCGCGCTGGATGCTGCGTAACGGCTGGGAGATGGTGCCGGGATTGCTGTCGCTCCCGCCCGGCGCCACGTAGATCTGCGTCTCGGCGGCGCGGGCGGCGGAGGGCGGGAGGGCGGCGGTCAGGGCGAGAAGGGCGGCGGCGGTGGTGACCGCCGGGAGGAGTCGGCGCGCGGGCATGCGGGCGTCCCTTCCGGGAGGGTGTACGGCTAGCTGAATGCGGGTCACGCTGGCGAACAGACGCTAGGAGGAAAGCGCTTTCCGGTCAACGGTCCGCACAGAGGTCCGACGGCCCGGCTGTGGCGACCGGGCGCAGGCCGGCCGGTTGCGGCACAGCCACGGGAGGCATGCGACGATGCGTCGGCCGGTAGAAAGTCATGGGCGGGGGCGAAGGCCGATGGAGTACGTCGATCTCGATGCGCAGGTCGGCGAGCTGTCAGGGGTCTTGGACCCAGGCCGCTACCTGGACCAGCTGCCCTCGCTCTCTGACGATCTGCCGCCCGGTGCCCGGGCCTTCGCCACTGACACGGACCACTACGACTTCCAGAGCCGGCGATGTGTGAAGGATCTGACGCTTCGGGCCGTCCGGGGTGCCGGCGGTGAGGAGATGGAGGTCGAATTCCAGCACAACTGCTGGAAGCATGACCGTGACCTGGTCATACGCTACGCAGGGGTGTCCAGCTTCACCATCGATCCCGCCGACGAGGACCGAGGGACGGACCTCGGGGCTGTGATCCTCGACGAGATCCTGCCGCACAGGGACGGCTGCAGCCACGAGATCGCCTGCTGGGACGGCACACTCACCATCACCTGCCGTGACCTGCAGGCGACCTGGACGGAGACCACCTGCAAGGGATGACTGGCATGACCGGACCCCATCGCGACGAAGAGCCCGCCGAGCACCGGCGGTTTGCCGGGTACCTGCAAGCGCTGGAGGTGGTAGCCGAGGCGGATGAAGCCGACCTGGTGGCATCTGTGCTGTGCGACCGGGACGCAGCGATGGCGGACAGCGCGGTGGGCCGCCATGTGGACCGTCGGGCCGCACAGCTGCTGACCGACCCTCGGTTCACCGCTTGGGCCCAGGCCATGACGGAGGTGATCGACGAGCGCGGCTTCCTCACGCGTCGGCTGCGCGAGTGGAGCCTGCTCAGATCCATCGCCCTGGGCGAGCCGTGGGCAGCCGAGGATCTCACCGGGGCCTCCGACTGGTTTCAGCGCATGGTCGCGGCCACAGAGGCCGTGACCGCACCCGATGCCCTCAGACTGCTCGGTGCACGCGGACGAACCCGCCGTGTCCGCAACGCGGCGAACCGCCGCCTCCAGCAGCTTGAACAGCCAAGCTGACAACCCTGGCGGAGGCGGCCCGTGCGCGTCGCGGCTCGTGCCTCAGAAGCCGCCGCCGCCGAAGTCTCCGCCGCCGAAGCCGCCGCCACCGCCGCCCCAGTCGCCACCGCCGCCGAAGTCACCGGCGCTGAAGTCGCCGCCGGAGAAGTCGCCGCCCTCGTAGCCGCTGAACTCGCCGCCGCCGTACTCCGCCCCGTACGCCGGGGTGGCGAGCATCGAGCCGAGCATGGTGCCCATCAGCAGGCCCGGCAGCAGGCCGCCGCCGAAGTAGCCGCCCGCCCAGGGGCCGTATGCCGGGCCGGCCTCCCAGTAGGGGCGGCGGCCGTAGCCGGTGTCGACGGTGCGGGCCATCGGCTCCTCGCCCGCCTCCAGGCGTGCCGCGTCCGCCGCGCAGACCGGCACCTCGCGGACCGCGCCGCCGGGCGGGGCCCACGGGGCCTCGGTGGCCGCCGGGCCGTGGCGCGGGTCGAAGAAGCAAGGTGCCCGCCGCTCGGGAAGCGGGCGGCCCTCGCGGCGGGCGGAGAGGACGGCCAGCGCGAAGCGGCCGTCCTCGAGGGCCTCGGTCACGCCCCGTACGTCATGGGGGTGCCGGGCCTGGCCCATCTGGGACTTGGCCTTGTCGTACGCGTCGAGGGCGTGCTCGTAGTCGGCGCGCATCGCGTCGTCCGCGCCGGGCTCGGCCGGGTGGAAGTCCAGCCGGTCGAGCTCCTCGCCGAAGGCGGTGATGTCCTCGTCCACGACGACCCGCATCCGCTCCAGCGCCTCGCGCTCCTCGGCCTCCCGCCGCTGCCGCCTGCGCCGTACGACCGTGAAGGCGGTCGCGCCGCCGGCCGCGGCGACCGCGCCCAGGGTGACCAGCCCGCCGACGGGCACGCCGTCACCGGGGACGCCTTCCCAGGTGCTGGGTGCCGAGCCACGGGCCAGCGGCAGGGCCTGGTCGACGAAGGCGTTCAGCTCGGTCGCGGCGTCCACGCCGGGCTGGCGGACGGCCGTGACGATGTTCTGCACGGCCTGGTTCGACATCACGGCCCGGTCGGCCCCGGCGGCGAACGCGTCACCGAGCCGCACGGCGTACACACCGGTGACGCCGGTCTCGGTGCGCAGATTGCGCAGCAGGTTCTCGCGCGGGAACTCCTCGGTCGCCGGCAGCACCGCCACGAAGACCGGCTTGTCCGCGTCGAGGATCTTGTCGGCGAGGGCGTCCGCGTCCGCCTGGGGCAGCTCACCGGCCGCCTCCGGATGGACGTACACCGGGCCCGCCCGGAGGGCGTCACCGGCGTCGGACAGCCCCGTGGCCTTGGCCCCCGCTCCGGGAGCCAAGGCGACCAGCAGCATCAGCACCAACCCCGCCAGCGCGGCCAGCGCCGCCGACAGAGGGAGAAACGGCCTGGTCCTCATACCATCGACGCTACTCCAAAGGGGCTAATCGGTACATAAGGGGAGCGTGACGCAGTCGCGGCCTCACGGTAGGGGTCGGATCGCAAGGCGGAGGAGGGAGCCTCCCCCGTTGCCCGAAGGGCTACGGGGGCCATGGGCGACCGACGACAACGTGGTTCGGCTCAGTGCTCAGTCCGTGGGCTCCACGCCCGCCCGCAGCAGTCCGTAGGTGTACGCGTCCTCCAGCGCCTGCCACGACGCGGCGATGACGTTCTCGCCGACGCCGACCGTCGACCACTCGCCGGCGCCGTCGCTCGTGGTGATCAGGACGCGGGTGGTCGACTGCGTACCGTGCACGCCCTCCAGGATGCGGACCTTGTAGTCCACCAGCTCCAGCTTGGCGAGCTGCGGGTAGATCCGCTCCAGCCCGGCGCGCATGGCGAGGTCCAGGGCGTTGACCGGGCCGTTGCCCTCCGCGGTGGTGACGATGCGCTCGCCCTTGGCCCACAGCTTGACGGTGGCCTCGTTGGCGTGGGTGCCGTCGGGGCGGTCCTCGACGATCGCGCGCCACGACTCCGTACGGAAGTAGCGCCGCGCCCTGCCCTCGACCTCCGCGCGCAGCAGCAGCTCGAAGGAGGCGTCGGCGGCCTCGTACGTGTAGCCCTTGAGCTCGCGCTCCTTGACGCGCTCGACGACCCGGCCGACCAGCTCGCGGTCGCCGCCGAGGTCGATGCCGAGCTCCTTGCCCTTGAGCTCGATGGAGGCGCGGCCCGCCATGTCGGAGACGAGCATCCGCATGGTGTTGCCGACCAGCTCGGGGTCGATGTGCTGGTAGAGGTCCGGATCCACCTTGATCGCGGAGGCGTGGAGCCCGGCCTTGTGGGCGAAGGCGGAGACACCGACGTACGGCTGGTGGGTGGAGGGGGTCAGGTTGACCACCTCGGCGATGGCGTGGGAGATGCGGGTCATCTCGCGCAGCGCGCCCTCGGGGAGGACCTTGCGGCCGTACTTCAGCTCCAGCGCGGCGACGACCGGGAAGAGGTTGGCGTTGCCGACGCGCTCGCCGTAGCCGTTGGCGGTGCACTGGACGTGGGTGGCGCCCGCGTCCACGGCGGCGAGGGTGTTGGCGACGGCGCAGCCGGTGTCGTCCTGGGCGTGGATGCCCAGGCGGGCGCCGGTGTCGGCGTGGACGGTGGAGACGACGGCCTGGATCTGGGCGGGCAGCATGCCGCCGTTGGTGTCGCACAGCACGACGACGTCGGCCCCGGCCTCGTACGCGGCGCGGACGACCGCCTTGGCGTAGGCGGGGTTCTCCCGGTAGCCGTCGAAGAAGTGCTCGCAGTCGACGAAGACCCGGCGGCCCTGCTCGCGCAGGTACGAGACGGTGTCGGCGACCATCGCGAGGTTCTCGTCCAGCGTGGTGCGCAGGGCCAGCTCGACGTGGCGGTCGTGGGACTTGGCGACCAGCGTGATCACCGGGGCGCCCGAGTCGAGGAGCGCCTTGACCTGCGGGTCCTCGGCGGCGGTGGTGCCGGCGCGGCGGGTGGCGCCGAAGGCGACGAGCTGCGCGTGCTTCAGCCGCAGCTCGCTCGCCGCGCGGGCGAAGAACTCGGTGTCGCGCGGGTTGGCGCCGGGCCAGCCGCCCTCGATGAAGCCCACGCCGAAGTCGTCCAGGTGCCGGGCGATGGTCAGCTTGTCGGCGACGGTGAGGTTGATCCCCTCACGCTGGGCGCCGTCGCGCAGCGTGGTGTCGAAGACATGGAAACTGTCGTCGACGGGGCTCGCGTCGACGGAATGGCTGTCGGTCTCCGTGGTCATGACGGTGATGGCTCCTGTTGGATACGGCTCCGGACGTTTAGCTCCACTGCCCCCATCGTCGCGCGCCGCTCGCTTCCGCCGGGGGTAGGTGCCGGAAAACGAAAAAACCTCTCGCGGGTGCGAGAGGTCTGCGCGCGGGTCTGAGGCACGGTGTCCACTGCCGCGGGGGTTCTTGCCGCGAGTTCAGCGGTCACTGCGGACCGGCGCGCTGCTGCCCATAATCATGGTGGTAGCAAGCACCCGGGCAGTTTGCCACAGATGGGAAGACCGGTGGGGGCGAGTCTCACGATGCGGTCGCCCGCCCCCCTCTCGCGGTCACGGTATGCGGGTCACGGTTGTGGGTGTCACGGTATGAGGCTGTCCTCGATGAACTCCCGGACGTGGTCGAGCACCTGCGCCCGCCCGGTGCCCGGGATGCCCACGGCGACATGCACGCTGAACCCGTCCAGCAGCGCGCGCAGCCGCGCCGCGTACCGGTCGGGGTCGACGGGCCGCAGCTCGCCACGCGAGACGCCCTCGGCGAGCAGCGCCACCAGGTCGCGGTGCCAGGCACCCTCGATGGCGGCCTGGCGCGCGCGGGCGTCGTCGTCGGCGTTCTGCGACCGGTTCCACACCTCCAGCCACAGCGTCCAGTGCGGGTCGCGCGGCCCGTCGGGCACGTACAGGTCGACGTACGCCGCGAGCCGCTCCCGCACCGGTGTCGACTGGGGCGAGAGCAGCGCGCTGCGCTCGGCGCCGAGCCTGCCCTCGCTCCACTCCAGGGTCTGGAGCAGCAGCTCGTCCTTGGTGCGGAAGTAGTAGAGCAGGTGACCGCTGCTCATCCCGACCTCCCGCCCGAGTCCCGCCATGGTGAGCCCTTCGAGCCCGCGCTCGGCGATGGTCTCCATGGCGGCGGCGAGCACCTCTTCGCGCGGCGGCGCGGCGTTGCGGCCTCGCCGCCGCGTGACGGGAAGGGGCCCTGAAGGCGCCTGGGGTGGTTCGTTCACTCGTACGTTGTACCCGATCGGGCTCAGACCTTGGGCTGCTGCTGGGTGATGCAGTGGATGCCGCCGCCGCCCGCGAAGATCGCGCGGGCGTCGACCAGCGTGACCGTACGGTCCGGGAAGAGGCGGCGGAAGATGCCGGCCGCTATCTCGTCGCGCGGGTCGTCGAAGGCGCACAGCACCACGCCGCCGTTGCAGATGTAGTGGTTGATGTAGGAGTAGTCGACCCACTCGCCGTCCTCCTGGAGGACGGTCGGCGCGGGGATCTCGACGACCTCCAGGCGGCGGCCCTTGGCGTCCGTCTGGTTGCGCAGCAGCTCGACGTTGGCCTTGCACAGCTCGTGGTCCGGGTGGGCCGGGTCGGGCTGGGTGTGGACGACGACCGTGCCGGGGCGGGCGAAGGCGGCGACGATGTCGACGTGGCCGCGGGTGCCGTACATGCCGTAGTCGCCGGTCAGGCCGCGCGGCAGCCAGATCGCCTTGGTGGTGCCGAGCTTGGCGTGGATCTCGGCCTCGACCTGCTCGCGGGTCCACTCGGGGTTCCGCTCGGGGCCGAGCTGCACGGTGTCGGTGAGGAGGACGGTGCCCTCGCCGTCGACGTGGATGGCGCCGCCCTCGTTCACGAGGGGGCTGCTGTGTACGGGCACGCCCGCGAGGTCCGCGACATGGCGGGCGATCTTGGAGTCGTGCTCCCAGCGCGCCCAGTCGGCGGCGCCCCAGCCGTTGAAGACCCAGTCCACGGCCGCGAGCTGCTCGCCGTCGGTGACGAAGGTCGGGCCGATGTCGCGCATCCAGGCGTCGTCCAGGTCCCGCTCGACCAGGTCGATGTCCGGGCCGAGGAGCTCGCGGGCGGACTCCTCCTGGCCGGGGCCGTGCACCACGGTGACCGGCTCGAAGCGCCGGACGGCTCGGGCGACCGACGCCCAGGCGCGGCGCGCCTCCGCCAGCTCCTCGTCGTTGGTGAAGGTCGGGTTGGGGCCGGGCCAGGCCATCCAGGTGCGCTCGTGCGGGGCCCATTCGGCGGGCATGCGGAACATCGCGTGATCCTTCACAGGAGGTACTTCAGAGGAAGTAGAGGCGGTTGAGGGAGACGTAGTCGGCGGGGTCCGAGCGGACCGGGTCGCCGTCGAGCGTGACGAGCCCGGTGCGCTCGTCGACGGCCACCTCTCCGATACGGGAGTTGAGGAGCAGGTTTCCGGGGCCGATGCCGCGCGTGCCGCGCACCGCGACCCGGCGTCGGCGCGTCGGCATCTTGTCGGCGCCGAGCTGCGCCGCCGCGCCCGAGACGAAGGCGACGGAGATGTCGGCGGCGGTGGCGCCGTGCGCGCCGAACTGCGGGCCGAGCACGAGCGGTTCGCACGTGTCGGTGGCGGCGTTCGGATCGCCCACGACCCCGTACGCGGGGAAGCCCGACTTGAGCACGAGCTGCGGCTTGGCGCCGAAGAACTCCGGCCGCCACAGCACGATGTCGGCGAGCTTGCCGACCTCGATCGAGCCGACCTCGTGCGCGAGGCCGTGGGCGATCGCCGGGTTGATGGTGAGCTTGGCCATGTAGCGCAGGACGCGGGCGTTGTCGTCCCCGTCCCCGTCGCCGTCCAGCGGGCCGAGCTCGGCCTTCATCTTCCCGGCCATGGCGAAGGTCCGGCGTACGGTCTCGCCGGCCCTTCCCATGCCCTGCGCGTCCGACGACGTGATGCCGATCGCGCCGAGGTCGTGGAGGACGTCCTCCGCGCCCATCGTCCCGGCCCGGATCCGGTCGCGGGCCATGGCCGCGTCGCCGGGCAGGTCGGTCTTCAGGTCGTGGACGGAGACGATCATGCCGTAGTGCTCGGCGACCGCGTCCCGGCCGAAGGGGAGGGTGGGGTTGGTGGACGAGCCGATGACGTTCGGCACGCCCGCCATCTTCAGGACGTTGGGGACGTGGCCGCCGCCGCAGCCCTCGATGTGGAAGGCGTGGATGGTGCGGCCTTCCAGGACCTTGAGGGTGTCCTCCACCGACAGGCACTCGTTGAGGCCGTCGCTGTGCAGCGCGACCTGGACGTCGTACTCCTCCGCCACGCGCAGCGCCGTGTCCAGCGCGCGGGTGTGGGCGCCCATGTCCTCGTGGACCTTGAAGCCGGAGGCGCCGCCCTCGGCGAGCGCCTCGACCAGCGGGGCCTCGTGGGAGGACGAGCCGCGGCCGAGGAAGCCGATGTTGACGGGCCAGGCGTCGAAGGCGTTGAAGGCGTGGCGCAGCGCCCACGGCGAGTTGACGCCGACGCCCCACACCGGGCCGAACTCCTGGCCGATGATCGTGGTCACGCCGGAGGCGAGCGACGCCTCCATGATGCGCGGCGACAGCAGGTGGACGTGGGTGTCGACGGCGCCCGCGGTGGCGATGAGGCCCTCGCCGGAGACGATGGACGTGCCGGTGCCGATGACGACGTCGACGCCGTCGAGGGTGTCGGGGTTGCCGGCGCGGCCGATGGCGTGGATGCGGCCCTCGCGGATGCCGATGGACACCTTGCGGATGCCCTGGACGGCGTCGATCACGAGGACGTTGCTGATCACGACGTCGCAGGTCTCGCGGACGGCCGCGGCCTTCAGGTGCAGGCCGTCGCGGGCCGTCTTGCCGAAGCCGGCCAGGAACTCCTCGCCGTACCGCTGCGAGTCGGACTCGACCCGGACGGTCAGGCCCGAGTCGCCGAGGCGGACGCGGTCGCCGGCGCGGGGGCCGTGGGTGGCGGCGTACTCGTACGGGGTGAGGCGGCGCGCTTCGGCGGGGTGGCCTCCGGGGCGGCTCATCGCTCGACCTCCTGCTCAGTGGTGTCCGGTACGCCGAGGTAGCCGCAGGCGGCGGCGCGGCGCAGTGCTTCCTCGCGGGCGCCCGGGGCGTCCAGCGGCCCGTCGACCAGGCCGGCGAAGCCGATCGCGATGCGGTCGCCGCCGATCGGCACCAGCCCGACCTCCTCGCTCTCGCCCGGCCCGAAGCGGACGGACGATCCGGCGGGGACGGCGAGCCGCATGCCGTAGGCGCGGGCGCGGTCGAAGTCGAGCCGCGGGTTGGCCTCGAAGAAGTGGAAGTGCGAGGTGACGGAGACCGGCACCTTCGCGGTGTTGGTGACCCGCAGGCGCACCACGGGCTCGGGGTCGGAGTGCTCCGGGCCCGGCAGCAGCGCGCCCGGCGCCTGGTCGCCCAGGCCTCCCCCGATGGGGTCGCTGACCACGGCGAGCCGCGAGCCGTCGTCGAAGACGGCCTCGACATGGACCTCGGTCACGACGTCCGCGACGCCCGGCAGGACGTCGTCGGGTCCCAGCACCGACCGGGCGGCCTCGATCGCCTCGGCGAGGCGCTTGCCGTCGCGGGCGGCCTCGCAGACGGTGTCCGCGATGAGGGCGGTCGCCTCGGGCACATTGAGCCGGAGGCCACGGGCCCGGCGGGCCCGGGCGAGCTCGGCGGCGCCGAAGAGCAGCAGCCGGTCGCGTTCCGTGGGGGTCAGTCGCACGTCACCACACCTTCCTGTTTGAGCACCACTCTAACCACAAGATTTCTTAACGAGAAGCATTGACGCGGGTGCGCGACGTGGGTCACATTGAGCGCCGCTCCAATTAGAGCGACACTCAAATCTACGAACGCAGCACCAGGCGAGTGAGCCGAAGGGGCGCGGCGGTGTCGAAAGGGAGAACGCGCGGAGGTTCGTGAGGGACCAGCGGACCGAGCACGATCGACCGTCGAGACCGCCTTGGGCGCCCCGGAAGTGAACCGAGCCCCCAAAAGAGGGAGCAGCGCATGCAGATCGAACAGCGCGGAGTCGACACCATCCCCGAAGCGGAACGCACCAGCGGGCCGCGTGACCTCATCTCGATCCTGCTCGGATCGAACCTGTGCCTGGGCGTGATCGTCTTCGGCTGGCTGCCGGTCTCCTTCGGCCTCGGCCTGTGGCCCGCCGTCACCTCGGTCCTGGCCGGCACGGTCGTCGGCGTGATCGTGACGGCGCCGCTCGCGCTCGTCTCCCTGCGCACCGCGACCAACCTCTCCACCTCCAGCGGCGCCTTCTTCGGCGTACGCGGCCGGCTCGTCGGCTCGATCGTGGGCCTCCTGCTGTCGCTCGGGTACACCGCGCTGACGCTGTGGATCGGCGGCGACGTGATGATCGGCACGCTGGCCCGGCTGGTCGGCCTGCCGGACGGCGGAGCGGTGCACGCCGCGGTGTACACCGTGCTCGCCGGCTGCACGGTGGTCGCCGCCGTGTACGGCTACCGGCTGCTGCTGCGCCTGAGCAAGGCGCTCGCCATCGGGATGACGCTGCTGCTCGCCCTCGGCATCGTCGCGTACGCGGGCGACTTCACGGCCGCGCCGCCGCCGGACACGCCGTACCTGCTGGGCTCCTTCTGGCCGACCTGGCTGCTGTCCGCCGTGGCGGCGGGCCTGAGCGGGCCGATCGCCTTCATCACGCTGCTCGGCGACTACACGCGCTACATGTCCCCCCAGCGGCACAGCTCGCGCACGGTGTGGTGGGCGACCTGCGCGGGCCTGCTGCTGGGGCTGCTCGTGCCGCAGCTGTTCGGTACGTTCACGGCGCTCGCCGCCCGCGCCGGGCTGGACTACGCCGGGCCGCTCGTCGACACCTCGCCGGTCTGGTACCTCGTGCCGCTGTTCCTGGCCGCCACGGCGGGCTCGGTGGGCAACGCGGGCCTGATGCTCTACTCGATGGGCCTCGACCTGGACGCGATCATCCCGCGGGCCACGCGCACCGCGGCCACGCTGGTGGTGGCGGTCGTCGCGACGGCGTTCGTCTTCCTCGGCCACTTCGCGTGGGACGCGCAGTCCGCGATGACGTCGTTCGTGCTGCTGCTGACGGCGATCGGCACCCCGTGGGCGGTCATCACGCTGATGGGCCACGCCCGCTGCGGCGGTGCGTACGACCCCGAGGCGCTCCAGGTCTACAACCGGCGCGCGAAGGGCGGCGCCTACTGGTACCGCGCCGGCTGGGAGCCGCGCGCGACGGCCGCCTGGACGCTGGGCGCGGTCGTGGGCCTCTCGGCGGTCTCGACTCCGCTGTACGAGGGTCCGCTGCTGTCGCTGACCGGCGGCGTGGACTGCTCCTTCATCCTGTCGGGGCTGGTGGGCGGGGTCGTGTACGCCGCCCTCACCGCCACCTCCAAGGCGGCCGCCCCGGCCGCCGACCCGGCGCCCGCCTCCGCGCCGGAACCCGAGACCGCCGCGTCCTGACGCGCGGCACAGCGGAACGCCCGCACCCTCGAGCGGGGGGTGCGGGCGTTCCCATGCTCTCCGGGACCGGTTCAGCCGATCTTGTGCGTCCAGCCGTGCGGGTCCTCGGCGGCGCCGGTCTGGATGTCCAGCAGCGCCTGGCGCAGCTTCAGCGTGACCTCGCCCGGCTCGCCGCCCGACTGGGTCCACTCGCCCTTCTCCGACTTGACCAGGCCGACCGGCGTGATGACGGCGGCCGTACCGCAGGCGAAGACCTCGGTGAGGGTGCCGTTCTCGGTGTCCCGCTGCCACTGCTCGGTGGAGATGCGGCCCTCCTCGGACTCGTACCCGAGGTCGCGGGCGAGCCGGAGGAGCGAGTCACGGGTGATGCCGGCGAGGAGGGAGCCGGTGAGCTCGGGGGTGACGATCTTGTCCCCGTACACGAAGTACAGGTTCATGCCGCCCATCTCCTCGACCCACTTGTGCTCCAGCGCGTCGAGCCAGACCACCTGGTCGCAGCCCTTCTCGGCCGCCTCGGCCTGCGCGAGCAGCGAGGCCGCGTAGTTGCCGCCGGTCTTGGCGAAGCCCATGCCGCCGGGGACGGCGCGGACGTAGTTCTCCGACAGCCAGACCGAGACGGGCTTCACGCCGCCGGGGAAGTACGCGCCGGCGGGCGAGGCGATGACGATGAAGAGGTACTCGTTCGCCGGGCGGACACCGAGCCCGACCTCGTTGGCGATCATGAACGGCCGCAGGTACAGCGACTCCTCGCCGCCGTGCGGCGGCACCCACGCCTGGTCCTGCCGGACGAGCGCGTCGCAGGCGGCGACGAACGTCTCGATGGGCAGCTCCGGCATCGCCAGGCGGCGCGCCGAGCGCTGGAACCGCTCGGCGTTCGCCTCGGGCCGGAACATCGAGATCGAGCCGTCGGGGCGGCGGTACGCCTTCAGGCCCTCGAAGATCTCCTGCGCGTAGTGCAGGGTCATGTTCGCCGGGTCGATGGACAGCGGCGCGTACGGCGTCAGCTGGGCGTCGTGCCAGCCGCGCCCTTCCGTCCACTTGATCGTCACCATGTGGTCGGTGAAGTGGCGGCCGAATCCGGGGTTGGCCAGGATCGCCTCGCGCTCCGCGTCGGACAGCGGGTTCGAGGAGGGCTTGAGCTCGATCGTGGGCGTCGTCGTCATGAGTGCTGTGTCCTTCACCGGTTGGTTGTGACGGACCGCGCTCACGCCGCTACGACTTGCTAGGACGTCCGAGCTTTCCCGCATGCCGCGGCCCCGCGTTCGATTATCGCCCGCGTGAGCCCATGAACGAAACGGTATGGAGGAGGAGCGGTTGAGTGCGGTCCAGGGGTTGATGGTGGCACCCGGGGCCGCACAGGAGAAGCCGCCGGGTGCGGATGCGACCCGGCGGCTGTGTCTGAGGGTTCTCCAGTCGGCGGGTCAGCTCGCTACGCGTACCGCGAGCGCGTCGCCGATCTCGTCCGTCGTACGCGGCGTCGAGCCGTCACGGGCCGCCAGGTCGGCGGCGACGGCGTCCTCGATGCGGACGGCCTCGGCCTCGTACCCGAGGTGGCGCAGGAGCAGCGCGACGGAGAGGATCGTCGCGGTGGGGTCGGCCTTGCCCTGGCCCGCGATGTCGGGCGCGGAGCCGTGGACGGGCTCGAACATCGACGGGAAGGCACCCGTCGGGTTGATGTTGCCGGAGGCCGCCAGGCCGATGCCACCGGTCACGGCAGCGGCGAGGTCGGTGAGGATGTCACCGAAGAGGTTGTCGGTGACGATGACGTCGAAGCGCTCCGGCTGCGTGACGAAGAAGATCGTCGCGGCGTCGACGTGCAGGTAGTCGGTGGTGACGTCCGGGTACTCCGCGCCGACCTTGTCGAAGATCTTCTTCCACATGTGGCCGGCGTAGACGAGCACGTTGTTCTTGTGGACCAGCGTCAGCTTCTTGCGCGGGCGGGCGTTGGCCCGCTCGTACGCGTCACGGACGACACGCTCGACGCCGTACGCCGTGTTGAGGCTGACCTCCGTGGCGACCTCGTGATCCGTGCCCGTCCGCAGCGAGCCGCCGTTGCCGGTGTACGGGCCCTCGGTGCCCTCGCGGACGACGACGAAGTCGATGTCGGGGCGGCCGGCCAGCGGGGTCGCGGTGTTCGGGAAGAGCTTCGACGGGCGCAGGTTCACGTAGTGGTCGAAGGCGAAGCGCAGCTTCAGCAGCAGGCCGCGCTCCAGGACGCCGGACGGCACGGAGGGGTCGCCGATCGCGCCGAGCAGGATCGCGTCGTGGTTCTTGAGCGACTCCAGCTCCGCGTCGGGGAGGGTGTCCCCGGTGCGGTGCCAGCGCTGGGCGCCGAGGTCGTACTCCTTGGTCTCCAGCTTCACATCCTGCGGAAGGACGGAGCGAAGGACCTTGAGGCCCTGGGCCACGACCTCCTGGCCGATGCCGTCACCGGGGATCACTGCGAGATTGATGCTGCGAGACATGACGGCACCCTACTCCCGGGTCCAGTGCCCGGACATGCACAGTCCATGATGTGGACGCCTTTCGGCCGACTTCCCGCGCGCGTGTTCGTCGGATTTCGTTCATCCGGAGTCTGGCGGCGCGTCGGAAGTTACTGGCAAGTTGCCTGGCATGACTGAAGACACCCCACGCTTCGGCATCCCCGAGCCCCTCACCCGCCGCATGTCCATGCCCGAGCAGCACGCGTACCTGCGGGCGAGGCTCTCCCGTCGGCGGGTGCTGACGGGAACGGCGGCCGCCGGCGCGGCGGTCGGCCTGTCGGCGGCCCCGGCCTCCGCCGCCTCCCCCGCCTTCACCTCCCCCACCCTCGTCACCGCGCCCGCCACCGCGGGTGTCGACGGCTCGCTCGTCGCCCCCTTCGGGCGCCACCTCGCCTTCGGCGCCGACCCCAGGACGCAGATGCGCGTCTCCTGGCAGGTGCCGCTCGCGGTGTCCCGGCCGTACGTACGGATCGGGCTCGCGCCCTGGGAGCTGAGCCGGAAGATCGAGGCCGAGGTGCGGCCGCTGCACACGCCGTCGCTGTCGCGCAAGCTGCCGGCGGTCGACCAGTACTACCTGCACGCCGGACTGGACGGGCTGCGGCCGGGGACCACGTACTACTACGGCGTCGGGCACGACGGCTTCGACCCGGCCGCCCCCGCCCGGCTGGGCACGATCGGCTCGTTCCGTACGGCTCCGGCAACGCCGCCCGAGCGGTTCGTCTTCACGGCCTTCGGCGACCAGGGCGTGAGCTACCACGCGCTCGCCAACGACCAGCTGATCCTGGGGCAGGGCCCGGCGTTCCACCTCCACGCGGGCGACATCTGCTACGCGGACGACAGCGGGCACGGCACGACGTCGGACACGTACGACGCGCGCGTCTGGGACCAGTTCCTGGCGCAGACGGAGAGCGTGGCGGCGAGCGTGCCGTGGATGGTGACGACCGGCAACCACGACATGGAGGCGTGGTACTCGCCCCACGGCTACGGCGGCCAGTCGGCCCGCTTCTCCCTCCCGGAGAACGGCCCGGACCCGGCGCGGGCACCCGGCGTCTACTCGTTCGTCTATGGCAACGTCGGCGTCGTCGCGCTGGACGCCAACGACGTGTCGTACGAGATCCCGGCCAACCTGGGCTACACGGACGGCGCCCAGACCGCCTGGCTCGACCGGCGGCTCGGCGCGCTGCGGCGCGATCCGGCGGTGGACTTCGTCGTGGTCTTCTTCCACCACTGCGCGTACTCGACGTCGACGCACGCCTCGGACGGCGGAGTCCGGGACGCGTGGGTGCCGCTGTTCGCCAAGCACCAGGTGGACCTGGTGATCAACGGCCACAACCACGTCTACGAGCGGACCGACGCGATCAAGGGCGGCGAGGTGGGGCGGCCGGTGCCGATCGGCGCCACCACCGATCCGGTGCGGGACGGGATCGTGTACGTGACGGCGGGCGGCGCGGGCAGGGAGCTGTACGGCTTCGGGCCGGGCGTGCGGGACAGCTACGAGGGGCGTGTCCACGACCACGACCACATCCTGACGTTCCACTGGACGAAGGCGCGGCTGCCGGACCCGGACGTCGTGGAGTGGTCACGCGTGCGGTACACCGGCTTCTCGTTCCTCGCGGTGGAGGCCGTGAGCGGTTCCTCGCCGGTCCTCAAGGTGTCGGCGCTCGCGGAGAGCGGGCAGCGGATCGATCATTTCGAGGTGCGGCGCTCGAGCTGAACGGTGAGCTCAGTGGCCGGTCGCGCCGCCGTTGTCCCTGCGGTCGAGGGCCCGCTGGAGGGCGGCGGCGGCGTTCTTGCGCTCGGCGTCGTCGGGGCGGGCCGCGGTGTGGCGGACACGGCGGCGGAGGGTCTGAGAGGCCATGGTGGTCGACTCCTTGAGATCAGCTGGTCGGCTGGAGGATCAGCGGGGGATCAGCGAGATGATCGAAGGCGCCGGAAGGGGCGGGGAGCGCTGCCGCAGGGGTGACCTGCTCGGGCACGGGCGCTCGCGACCGCCATTCGCTGGATGGAGCGAGACGTTCGGCTTCTACAACGCTACGCGTGGGCCACGCATCTGTCTCCACAATTACTCGGACTTCCTACTATCTGAGACGCGGCCGCCCCCGCGGCCCGAATGCGGGGGTTACAGCACGTCGCCGTCGCGCCAGTCGAACATCAGCGCGCCCGTCTCCGCCGCCGGAAGCGGCCGCCCTGCGGCGGGCCGCAGATAGGTGGAGTCCTCCTCGTCGGGCAGGTGCACCACGCCGCCCGGCCCGTACGCCTCGACCCGGCCGTTCCACAGCTGCCAGCCGCGCGCCCGGTACAGCTCGGCCCCCTCGTCGGACGCCGACAGCGCGCCGAACGCGTACGCCCCGTCGATGACCTCCTCCAGCGCGGCCATCACCCGGCCGCCGAGGCCCTGCCGGCGCCGGTCGGCCCGTACGGCGACGCCCTCGACGTACCCGACGCGGTACGCGCGCCCCGCGTGCACCACCCGGCGCATGATCACGCTGCCGTGCGCCGCGATGCCGCGCTCGTCCTCCACGTAGGCGTGGACGCCGCCGAGTCCGTGGTCCCAGTCCTCCTCACCGAAGTCCCCGTCGAAGGCGGTCTCCAGCATCGCGCGGAGGGCGTCGAGCGCGGCGGGGGTGAGCGCGTAGGTGTGCGCGGTGCGCAGCGAGTCGGTCATACGGCCCACTGTGGCAGTCCCGGTACGCCGAACTCACGTGCGCGACCGCTCCATGGTGGGGATCCGGCCAGGCCAGACCGCCTAGTCGGCGGGCGGGTTGCTGCTCAGCTTGCGCCGTTCCCGGCGATTCGGGTGGCGGATGACCACTCCCCCCATGCCGCCGGACCCGGTGAGCCTGATCAGCGGCGTTCCCGGGAGCCGGCCGGGGGTGGTCTCGTCCTTCAGGCCGCCGAGGCCGGGGTCCATGCCGCTGGTGTCCGCGGCCCAGCCGTCGGGGATGACGATCGTGACACCGGCGGTCTCCCCGTACGCCTCCACCGCGACCTCCGCGAGGCGGCACTCGGCCCGGGTGAAGTCGACCTTCACGCCCCCCACGTCTCCGTGAGCGATCACGCGACCGGGAACCTCCCAGCGGCCGGGGCCTACGGAGGCGCCGAACACGCCGCCTTTGAGCGCCAGCGGCGGTCGGCCCTCCGAGGAGTGCGGCCTCGGCAGGTCGGCGGTGAGGGCAGCCAGCTCGGCTCGGGTCTTGGACGTGAGCGCCTGCTCAACGCGCGCGTCCAGCTCGTCGAAATCGATGCGCCCCTCGGCTGCCGCATCGCGCAGCTGCTCCACCACTGCTTCCCGTTCGTCGTGAGAGGCGCGGAGCTCTCCGAAGGGGACACGGCGCGGAGAGGGCTCCGGTGGCTGGGGGGTCATGACCACCAGGATACGCAGCCGGCGGCTGAGCGGACGGGGATCGCCCACCTCAATCGCCGCCTGAAACCCGCCCGTTGGGGCCATGCCCGGCGTCCACGTCCGGCGCGCGTGGTGAATGATGGGAGCATGACGAGCCTGAGCAGGAGAGCCGAATTCTTTACGGGTACGGAGGACGACGGCCGGTTCAGCGGCCCCGCGACCGGTGACGAGCGGCGCATGCTGGTCAGCGTCCTGGCGGCCCAGCGCGCGACCCTGGAGCTGAAGTGCACAGGTCTGGACGGGGAGTTGTCTCGGCGGTCCGTGGAACCGTCCACACTCTCGCTGCTCGGCCTCATCAGGCATCTCGCGGATGTCGAGCGCCGCTGGTTCCGGCAGGTGCTGGCCGGGCAGGACGCGGCCCTTCGCTTCTCGTCGAGCGCGGCCCCAGACGGGGACTTCGACGGTGCGGTGTCCGACCCCGCGGTCATCGCGGAGGCGTGGGAGGCGTGGCGTTCCGAAGTGGCCTTCGCCGAACGGTTCGCCGCCGAGGCACCCGACCTCGACGTCGAGGGCCACGACGAGTGGCGCGGGACGGTGTCGCTGCGCTGGGTGCTCATCCACATGATCGAGGAGTACGCCCGGCACAACGGGCACGCCGACCTGCTCCGGGAGCGGATCGACGGAGCGATCGGCGTGTGAGCGCACGGCCCAGGTCCCGTCCGGCCCCGACCGGCACGGAATCCGCAGGGCAGAATGCCCGTATGACCGATCTTGTGACGCCGGGACGGCTGCCGGCATCCGTCACCGCGCCTGATCTGCTGGAACTCGCCGCGGGGTACCACGCCCGCGCCGTCACCCCATTGGGCACGCACGAGGCGTCGGGGCACCTCGTGAAGGTGTACGCGATCGAGGCGCCCGGACGTGTGGTCGCCGACCAGGAGAGGTCCGCGGCGCTGAAGCTGGCCGCGGACCACCTGGCGTTGGCGGGGGCCCGCGGTTCCCTCGGGCTCGCCGTGCTGCTCGTGCACGCCGGCGGTGACGGTGACTACACCCTCGTCCACACCTGGATCGAGGGGTACATGTCCGATCTGGCGATCTTCGCAGGACCCGCAGGAGACCCCGGTCGGATGCGCCCCGGGCGGCAGGGCCTCGCCCCCTGCGTATGGGAGGAAGCGGTGCTGGCGCACGAGCGGGACGCGTTCACCAGGCACGTGCTGAGCGGGGAAGGCGAGCTCGAACAGCGGCTGGCGGCATGGAGCGGCGACGTCCTGAAGGGAGACGTCCGGTGACGGACGGGCGGCGGGACCGCGTCCGGTAGCGGCGTACGTGCGCCACGGTCTTCCCGTGGGCCACATCCGCGCCGCACACTCGGCCTCATGTCATCCACGACCGAACGACGGTGGACGCCCACCCACGGCGCCGCCTACCGCCCCGTCCCGTACCGCCCCGAGCGCATGTCCGCGGCCGAGTCCCTGGCCCGCGCGGCGGAGCTGCGCGAGCGCATGGACCAGCGGCGTACGGTACGGCAGTTCGCGCCCGACCCGGTTCCGGAGCAGGTGGTGCGCGACGCCATCGCGTGCGCGTCGACCGCCCCGTCCGGCGCGCACCAGCAGCCGTGGACGTTCGTCCTCGTCAAGGACCCGGACGTCCGCCGGCGCATCCGTGAGGCCGCCGAGCGGGAGGAGCAGGTCTCGTACGACGGCCGGCTCGGCGAGGAGTGGCTGGCGGCACTGCGGCCGCTCGGCACGGACGCGGTGAAGCCGCACCTGACGGACGCCCCGGCCCTGATCGTGGTGTTCCAGCAGCGCTACTGGCTGGGCGCCGACGGCACCAAGCACAAGCACTACTACGTGGACGAGTCGGTGGGCATCGCCGTCGGCATGCTGCTGTCGGCCCTGCACCTGTCGGGCCTGGCGGCCCTGGTGCACACACCGAGCCCGATGCGCTTCCTGTCCCAGGTGCTGGGCCGCCCCGAGAACGAGAAGGCCTTCGCGGTCGTCCCGGTGGGCTACCCCGCGGACGACTGCGAGGTGCCCGATCTCGTACGGAAGTCCCTGGACCAGGTGCTGGTCGAGGTCTGACGGCCCGGGGCCCGACAGTCCGGGCCTGACGGCCCGTCGGGCTTACAGCCGACCGCCGGTGAGACGCGACAGCGGCCCGCGCTGCCGCAGGCCCGCGCGCCGGCCGAGCACGTAGGAGCCGGCCACGGCGGTGGCGACACTCGCGCCCGCCCCGGCCACGACGGCCTTGCGGGCCTTGACCACCGTCCACACGACACCCGCCGTGCCGGCGGCCCGCTCGGCGGCCGTCGACGCGGCGGACACGGCGGTCCGCTGCACGGTCCGCGCCGTGGCGAGTGCCTTGTCGGCGGTCACCCCGCCGATGCCCCGCGCGGACTCGGCGGCGTCCTGGACGGCCTTCTTGGGGGCCGTGGTGGATTCCTGCTTCTGGTTTGTCTTCGTCGTCTGCGCCATGGGGTTCCGTGTAACCGGCTGAGGCGCTCCGAAACTGACCACCTTCACGCGACCTCCCCCTAACCCCTCAACAGGCATTGACGGGTTGGATGTCGGCGTGGTTATCTCTCGACTAACCAGTCATGCATCTACAGGGGGTTAGGCATGCCCGTTCACCACCGCACCACCACCGTCCGCGGCCACGAGATCTTCTACCGGGAGGCCGGACCCGCGGACGCCCCCGTCCTGCTCCTGCTGCACGGCTTCCCCACCAGCTCGCACATGTTCCGCGACCTGATCCCCCGGCTCGCCGACCGCTACCGCGTCATCGCCCCCGACCACCTCGGCTTCGGCCGCTCCGCCGCGCCCTCCCCCGACGCCTTCCCGTACGGCTTCGCCGAACTGGCCTCCCTGACGCGGGAGTTCACCGAGCAGCTCGGACTCACCCGGTTCGCGCTCTACATCCAGGACTACGGCGCCCCCATCGGCCTGCGCCTCGCCCTCGCCCACCCCGAGCGGATCACCGCGATCGTGACGCAGAACGGCAACGCGTACGAGGAGGGGCTCGGCGCCGACGCGTGGGCGCCGGTCCTGGCACTGATCGCCGACCGCACCCCGGACACCGAGGCGCCGGTGCGTGCGATCCGCTCGCTCGACGGCATCCGGTGGCAGTACACCCACGGCGTACCCGACGACCTGCGGTCGCTGCTCAACCCCGACGCCTGGCACCACGACGCGGCGCTGATGGCCCGGGAGGGCCAGGACCGCATCCAGCTCGACCTGATCGCCGACTACGGCTCCAACTTCGCCCTCTACCCGGCCTTCCAGGCGTACTTCCGCGACAGCGGAGTGCCGCTGCTCGCGGTCTGGGGCGCGTACGACGAGATCTTCGTGCCGGCCGGCGCGGAGGCGTTCCGCCGGGACCTGCCCGACGCGGAGGTGCACCTCCTGCCGACCGGCCACTTCGCGCTGGAGACGCACGCGGCGGAGATCGCCGCTCTGATGGACGACTTCCTCACCCGCCGCGTGGCCGCCTGACGAGCGCGGATCAGTAGACGGTGACGCCGTACGCGCTCAGCGCCTCCCGCACCGGCTGATGGATGGCCGAGCCGTTCGTACCCGTGCAGCCCGAGCTGCCGGAGTGGATGCCGAGCGCGACCGAGCCGGCGAAGTGGGCGCCGCCGCTGTCGCCGCCGGCGGAGCAGGCGGTGGTGCGGACCATGCCGTAGACCGGGCCGTCGCTGTAGTTGACGGTGACGTTCACGGCGGTGACCGTCCCGCTGGTCACCTTGGTCGTGGAGCCGCTCTTCTTGATGGCCTGGCCCACGACCGCGTCCGCCGCGGAGGCGATGTCCTGGAAGGAGCCGTTGTAGAGGGTGACGCTGCCGGGCGTGTCGGCCGTGTTGGTGTAGCGCACGAGGCCGTAGTCGTTGGTGGGGAAGCTGGTGCCTTCCCGGACGCCGATCTGCGCACCGCCGGAGGTGGCCGACCAGCTGGAGGCGGCGTTGGTGCAGTGCCCGGCCGTCAGGAAGTACCTGGTGCTCCCCTTCTGGACGTTGAAGGCCGCCGAGCAGCGGTAGCCGCCGCCGTAAACGGCGTCGCCGCCCGCCACCTCGCGCGTGAAGACGCCCGGTACGCGGCTGACGCGTACCGCTCCGTCGAGCGAGGCGGCGACCTTCCGGAGCCGGGCCAGGTCGCGGGCCGAGACGGAGGAGTCGGCCTCGACGGCGATCTGGTTGGTGCGCGGGTCCAGGCCCCAGGAGGTGCCGGGTATCTTCGCCCGGGACTCCAGCGCGGCCATGGCGGCGTCGAGTTCGGCGGCACCGCGCTCGACGATCCGCGGTACGGCCCCGGCGGCGCGGGCCCGCTCGGCGGCGGCCTCGGAGGTGACGGTGGCGATCAGCCGGCCGTCCTCGACGTACGTACCGGCGCTGTCGGCGCCGAGCTGCCGCTCGACGGCGGAGTCGACGGCGTGGACGCTGACGGGGTCCGCGGCTCCGGCGGGGGTGGCGCCGAAGCCGAGCGAGCCTAAGACGAGTGCGGCGGACAGGGCGATGCGCGCACGGGTGGTGCGTCGTCTCATCCCGGGTCTCCTTCGTCGTGAATGACGGGTGGGGTACCGGGAATTTGACATGTCCATCACATGAGCACAAGGGTGCGCGCACAGGGAGCCGCCCCCGTCCGGCGTGGGGGCCGGGACGGGGGCGGCGCTCAGGGGGCGACGCGCGAGGGAGCGCCGCTCAGCGGGCGGAGATCAGCCCATGTGCGGGTACGTGTAGTCCGTCGGCGGGACCAGCGTCTCCTTGATGGCGCGGGTCAGCGTCCAGCGCATCAGGTTCTGCGGGGCGCCCGCCTTGTCGTTCGTACCGGAGGCGCGGCCACCGCCGAAGGGCTGCTGGCCGACGACGGCGCCGGTCGACTTGTCGTTGATGTAGAAGTTGCCCGCGGCGTACCGCAGCTTCTCCATCGTGTACGCGGCGGCGGCGCGGTCGTTGGCGATGACCGAGCCGGTCAGGGCGTACGCCGACACCGACTCCATCTGCTCCAGCATCGCGTCGTACTGGTCGTCCTCGTACACGTACACCGCGAGGATCGGGCCGAAGTACTCGGTCGTGAAGACCTCGTTCTCGGGGTCGGTGCACGCGATGACGGTCGGGCGGACGAAGTAGCCGACCGAGTCGTCGTACGTGCCGCCCGCGACGATCGTGCAGGTCGGGTCGGCCTTGGCTCGGTCGATGGCGGCCTTGTTCTTGGCGAAGGCCCGCTCGTCGATGACGGCGCCGATGAAGTTCGTCAGGTCGGTGACGTCACCCATCTTGATGCCGTCGACCTCGGTGGCGAACTCCTCCTTGAAGCCGGAGTTCCAGATCGAGGCCGGGATGTACGCGCGCGAGGTCGCCGAGCACTTCTGGCCCTGGAACTCGAAGGCGCCGCGGGTCAGCGCGGTCTTCAGGACGGCGCGGTCGGCGCTCGGGTGCGCGACGACGAAGTCCTTGCCGCCCGTCTCGCCGACGATGCGAGGGTAGGAGCGGTACTTCTCGATGTTGTTGCCGACCGTCTTCCACAGGTGCTGGAAGGTCTTGGTCGAACCGGTGAAGTGGATGCCGGCGAGCATCGGGTGGTTCAGGGCCACCTCGGAGACGGCGATGCCGTCGCCCGTCACCAGGTTGATGACGCCCTTGGGCAGCCCGGCCTCCTCCAGCAGCTCCATGAGCAGCACGGCGGCGTGGGTCTGCGTCGGGGACGGCTTCCAGACCACCACGTTGCCCATGAGCGCCGGGGCGGTGGGGAGGTTGCCCGCGATGGCCGTGAAGTTGAAGGGCGTGATCGCGTAGACGAAGCCCTCCAGCGGGCGGTGGTCGAGGCGGTTCCAGACACCCGGGGAGTTGGCCGGCGGCTGCTCGGCGAGCAGGTCGCGGGCGTACTTGACGTTGAAGCGCCAGAAGTCGACGAGCTCGCACGGCGTGTCGATCTCGGCCTGCTGGGCGGTCTTGGACTGGCCGAGCATGGTCGAGGCGGCCATGGTCTCGCGCCACGGGCCGGCCAGCAGCTCGGCGGCGCGCAGGATGATCGCCGCGCGGTCGTCGAAGGACATCGCGCGCCACGCCGGGGCGGCGGCGAGGGCCGCGTCGATGGCGTCCTGGGCGTCCGCCTGCGTGGCGGCCGCGAAGGTGCCGAGGACCTTGGCGTGGTTGTGCGGCTGTACGACGTCGACGCGCTCACCGCCGCCCATCCGCTTGACGCCGCCGATGGTCATCGGCAGGTCGATCGGGTTCTCGGCGAGCTCCTTGAGCTTGGCCTCGAGGCGGATGCGCTCGGCCGAGCCGGGGGCGTAGGTGTGAACCGGCTCGTTGACCGGAGCGGGGACCTGGGTCACAGCGTCCATGAGTTCCGAATCTCCTTCTGATTCTTCAGTTCTTGGTGATCATCGAGCGGACGAAGAACAGCAGGTTGGCCGGCTTCTCCGCGAGGCGGCGCATGAAGTACCCGTACCAGTCCGTTCCGTACGCGGTGTAGACGCGCATCCGGTGCCCCTCGGCGGCGAGCCGCACGTGCTCGTCGCTGCGGATCCCGTACAGCATCTGGAACTCGTACTCGTCCAGTTTGCGCCCGGCGCGGCGCGCGAGCTCCTGGCCGACGGCGATGAGCCGCGGGTCGTGCGACCCGATCATCGGGTAGCCGTCACCCTCCATCAGGATCTTCAGGATCCGGACGTACGCCTTGTCGATCTCGTGCTTGTCCTGGTACGCGACCTCGGCGGGCTCCTTGTAGGCGCCCTTCACGATCCGTACGCGGCTGCCGTTCGCGGCGAGGCGGCGGGCGTCCTCCTCGGTGCGGAAGAGGTACGCCTGGATGACGCAGCCCGTCTGCGGGAAGTCCTTCCGCAGCTCCTCGTGGATGGCGAACATCGAGTCGAGGGTGGTGTGGTCCTCCGCGTCCAGCGTCACGGTGGTGCCGATCGCGGCGGCGGCCTCGACGACCGGGCGGACGTTCGCGAGGGCCAGCTCGTGCCCGCCCTCCAGCGCCTGGCCGAACATGGACAGCTTGACCGACATCTCGGCCTTCGCGCCGAGGTCCAGCACCTTGAGGCGCTCGATGAGCTCCAGGTAGGCGTCGCGCGCGGCGGCGGCCTGCTCCCGGGTCGTGATGTCCTCGCCGACGACGTCCAGGGTGACTTCCAGGCCCTTGGCGATGGTCTCCTCGACGATCGGGACGACCTGGTCGACCGTCTCGCCCGCGATGAAGCGGGCGACGACCTGCTTGGTGCCCGGGGCGGCAGAGACGAAACGGCGCATCTTGTCGCTGCGCGAGGCGGCAAGGATCACGGGACCCAGCACGGGGCACCTCCACGGAACACGGATGGAAGGAGGCCGTTCCGGAACAGATCCGGAACAGCACGGAGAACCACCGTGAAACCTAAGGATCGCGCGGATGCGCTGCCATCGACAGCTGTCACGCATCCGTGCCCCGCATCTCATACATCTGTCTGAGAGGGGTGACAGAATGTCCGGGTGAAGGCGGATTACCAGGACCTGGTCGATGAGATCTCGGCGCTGCTGGGCGCCCCCGCGACGCTGGAGAACCGGGATTTCGGGCTGATCGCCTTCGGCGCGCACGACAGCGACGACGACTCCGCGATGGACCCCGTCCGGACGCGGTCGATCCTGACCCGGAAGTCCACGCCCGCGGTGCGCGCCTGGTTCGAGGGCTTCGGCATCACGCGGGCGACCGGCCCGGTCCGCATCCCCGCCGCCCCGGACGCGGGCGTCTACCGCGGCCGGATCTGTCTGCCGGTACGCCATCGGGGTGTCGTCCTCGGGTACGTCTGGCTCCTCGACGCCGACCCGGGGCCTTCGCCCGAACGGCTGACGGCCGCCATGGAGGTGGCCTCCCGGATCGGCGCGCTGCTGGCGGACGAGGAGCGCGCGGGCGCCGACCTCTCGCGCGAGCTGCGCGCCGTCCTCACGGCCGAGCGCGGCTGGCAGTACGACATGGCGCTGGCGGCGCTGCGCACGGCCCTGGGCCCGGACGCGGAGGGCGTGCACGCGCTGGTGTGCGTGGCCCCGTGGCCGGGCGCGGACACCCCGTCGGTACGGATCGCGCCGGGCGCGGCGGCTCTGTGCACGCTGCCGTGGCCGGACCGGGAGGCCCCGCAGTCGGCCCCGGCCCCGGGTCCACAGGCTCTCGCCGCCCTGATCCGGCTCCGCTCGGCCGACGCCCCGGCCCCCGCGCTCACCGCGGCCGCCCGCCTCCGGGACGCGGCCGGCGCCGCGTCGCCGACCCCGTCGGCCGCCACGCCCACCGCCGCGTGGGCGACGCGCGCCGCGGCCGGGAGGAGCGCCGGTGACGGCGTCGTCGCCGGGGTGGCCGACCCTCGGCGCGGGCTGGGCGACCTCGCGGGGGCGTGGCGGGAGGCGACGTCCGCCGCCCGTGCGGCCATGGCCCAGCCCCGGCTCGGGCCGCTCGCCCCGTGGGCGTCGATCGGACCGTACCGGCTCCTGACGTCCCTCCCGGCGACCGCGCCCTCCGACCCGGCGGTCCGCACCCTGCTCGCACCCGCCCATACGGAACTGGCCCGCACGGCCGAGGTGTTCCTCGACTGCGCGGGCCAGGCGGGCCGCACGGCGGCGGCCCTGGGCATCCACCGGCAGACGCTCTACTACCGCCTCTCACGCGTGGAGCAGCTGACCGGCCTCGACCTCGACGAGGGCGAGGACCGGCTCCTGCTCCACATGGCGCTCAAGTCCCACCGGCTGTGAGCAGAGGTCCTGGCGGAGCAGAGGTCCCTAGCGGACGAACTGCGCGTACTCCTCGAAGTCGATCGAGGGCCACCCTCAGCTCCTCGGCGGTGATGTAACCGTCCCCGTCCGTGTCGATCGCGTCGAACCGCTGCCGCTTGTCGGTGTTGCTCATGCCAGGGCCTTTCGCTGCGGTGCTGTGCGGTCCGGACGTGCACCTGAAGCGCGAACAGCAACGCACCCGGCCCGCGGAGCTTTCCGCGGGCCGGGTGCGGGAACGTACAGAGGTACGCGTCAGGCCAGGTTCACCGAACGGGCCGACGTGGCGCCGATCTCCTCCGCGACGTCGTTCAGGACCTGCTGCGGCACGGTGTCGTCCACGGTGAGGACCGCGAGTGCCTCGCCGCCCTCGGCCGCACGGGCGACCTGCATGCCGGCGATGTTGAGCCCGGCTTCGCCGAGGATGCGGCCCACGGTGCCGACGACACCGGGACGGTCCTCGTACCGCAGGACGATCATGTGGTCGGCGAGCGCCAGGTCGACGTCGTAGTCGCCGACGGCGACGATCTTCTGGAGGTGCTTCGGGCCGGCCAGGGTGCCGGAGACCGCGACCTCCTCACCGTCGGAGAGCGTGCCGCGCACGGTGACCACGTTGCGGTGGTCGGGGGACTCGGAGCTGGTGGTGAGACGGACCTCGACGCCGCGCTCCTGCGCGAACAGCGGGGCGTTGACGTACGAGACGGTCTCGTCGACGACGTCCTCGAAGACGCCCTTGAGCGCGGAGAGCTCCAGCACCTTGACGTCGTGCTGGGTGATCTCGCCGTAGACCTCGACGTCCAGTCGTACGGCGACCTCGCCCGCCAGCGCGGTGAAGATCCGGCCGAGGTGCTCGGCGAGCGGCAGGCCCGGCTTGACGTCCTCGGCGATGACACCGCCCTGGACGTTGACCGCGTCCGGCACGAGCTCACCGGCGAGCGCGAGGCGCACCGAGCGGGCGACCGCGATACCGGCCTTCTCCTGCGCCTCGTCCGTCGACGCGCCGAGGTGCGGGGTGCACACCACCTGGTCAAGCTCGAACAGCGGGGAGTCGGTGCACGGCTCCTTCGCGTACACGTCGAGGCCCGCGCCCGCGACGCGGCCCTCCTTGAGCGCCGCGTACAGCGCCGCCTCGTCGACGATCCCGCCGCGCGCGGCGTTGACGATGCGGACGGTCGGCTTGACCTTGTGCAGCGCCTCGTCGCCGATGAGGCCGAGCGTCTCGGGGGTCTTCGGCAGGTGGACGGTGATGAAGTCGGAGACCTCCAGCAGCTCGTCCAGGGAGAGCAGCTTGACGCCCATCTGGGCGGCGCGCGCCGGCTGGACGTAGGGGTCGTACGCGACGATCTTCATGCCGAAGGCCGACATGCGCTGGGCGACCAGGACGCCGATGCGACCGAGGCCGACGACGCCGAGGGTCTTCTCGCTGAGCTCGACGCCGGTGTACTTGCTGCGCTTCCACTCGCCGTTCTTGAGGGCGGTGTTGGCCTGCGGGATGTTGCGCGCGGTGGCGATGAGCAGGCCGCACGCGAGCTCGGCGGCGGTGACGATGTTGGAGGTCGGCGCGTTGACGACCATCACGCCGGCCTTGGTGGCGGCGGAGACGTCGACGTTGTCGAGGCCGACGCCCGCGCGGGCGATGACCTTCAGCCGCTTGGCGGCGGCGATGGCCTCGGAGTCGACCTTGGTCGCGGAGCGCACCAGGATCGCGTCCACGTCCGCGATGGCGGGGAGCAGTTCGGCCCGGTCGGCGCCGTTGCAGTGCCGGATGTCGAAGTCCGGACCCAGCGCGTCGACAGTGGCGGGCGACAGCTCTTCAGCGATGAGTACAACCGGCTTATTCGTGGGGTGCGAGCTCACGTGAGTCCTCACAAGTCCAGTGCGGAGGCCGTCCCGACGGCCGCAGGCGGTGGAGGGGGCATGCCGCGTGGAAGACGCACGACGCTGTGGGCCTGACGCGTTGTTGTTCAGAAGTGTAGTGCGGATGAGGGGTTTCTTTTCCGCCACTGCGGAAGGATCACCCATCCGTGGTTGGCCTCGGTGTCCAACCCCGAACCAACCCTGAGCGACACGAAGGCGGCGGGCCGGAGCGCTCCTCCGGACCCGCCGCCAAGAGGCTTACGCCTCCTCGTTGTCCACCCAGCTCATGAGCTTGCGCAGCTCCTTGCCGGTGGTCTCCAGCAGGTGCTGCGAGTCCTGGGTCTTGTACTCGTTGTACTTCTTCAGACCGCCGTGGTACTCGTCCATCCAGTTCTTGGCGAACGTGCCGTCCTGGATCTCGGCGAGGACCTTCTTCATCTCGGCCTTGGTGGCGTCGGTGACGATGCGGGGGCCGGTGACGTAGTCGCCCCACTCGGCGGTCTCGGAGACCGACCAGCGCATCTTCTCCAGGCCGCCCTCGTACATCAGGTCCACGATCAGCTTCAGCTCGTGGAGGCACTCGAAGTACGCGATCTCCGGCTGGTAGCCGGCCTCGACCAGGGTCTCGAAGCCCGCCTTCACCAGGGCGCTGGCGCCGCCGCACAGCACGGCCTGCTCGCCGAAGAGGTCGGTCTCGGTCTCCTCGGTGAAGGTCGTCTTGATGACGCCCGCGCGGGTGCCGCCGATGGCCTTGGCGTACGACAGGGCGAGCGCGAAGGCGTTGCCGGTGGCGTCCTGCTCGACGGCGGCGATCGCCGGGACGCCGCGGCCCTCCTCGTACTGGCGGCGGACCAGGTGGCCCGGGCCCTTCGGGGCGACGAGCGCGACGTCGACGCCGGCCGGGGGCTTGATGAAGCCGAAGCGGACGTTGAAGCCGTGGGCGAAGAACAGGGCGTCGCCGTCCTTGAGGTTGTCCTTGATGGACTCCTCGTAGACCTGGGCCTGGATCGGGTCCGGGATCAGGATCATGATGACGTCGGCCTCGGCCGCGGCCTCGGCCGGCGTGACCACGCGCAGGCCCTGCTCCTCGGCCTTGGCCTTGGACTTCGAGCCCTCGTGCAGACCGACGCGGACGTCGACACCCGAGTCACGGAGCGACAGCGCGTGGGCGTGGCCCTGGCTGCCGTAACCGATCACCGCGACCTTGCGGCCCTGGATGATGGACAGGTCGGCGTCGTCGTCGTAGAACAGCTCGGCCACTGGGTTTCTCCTTGGTGTGCTGATGGTGCGTCCCACCGTACGGCGGGGAGGGATGTGAAAGTTGAGGGGTCTCGCTACGCGAGAAACCAGGGTTGCGCGGAAGGCTTACGCGGAACGGTCCAGGGCCCGCAGGCTGCGGTCGGTGATGGACCGGGCGCCACGCCCTATGGCGATCGTGCCGGACTGGACCAGCTCCTTGATGCCGAACTGCTCCAGCATCTTCAGCATGGCGTCGAGCTTGTCACTCGAACCGGTGGCCTCGATGGTGACCGCCTCGGGCGAGACGTCCACGGTCTTGGCGCGGAACAGCTGGACGATCTCGACGATCTGGGAGCGGGTCTCGTTGTCGGCGCGGACCTTCACCAGGACGAGCTCGCGCTGGATCGCGGCGCTGGGCTCGAGTTCGACGATCTTCAGGACGTTGACCAGCTTGTTGAGCTGCTTGGTCACCTGCTCCAGCGGCAGGTCCTCGACATTGACCACGATGGTGATGCGGGAGATGTCGGGGTGCTCGGTGACACCGACGGCGAGCGAGTCGATGTTGAAGCCGCGGCGGGAGAACAGGGCGGCGATCCGGGCGAGGATGCCGGGGGTGTTCTCCACCAGGACGGAGAGCGTGTGCTTGGACATGTTTCTTGACTCAGCTCTCTCTCAGTCGTCTTCGCTGTCGCCGAAGTCGGGGCGGACGCCGCGGGCGGCCATGACCTCGTCGTTGGAGGTGCCGGCGGCGACCATGGGCCACACCTGGGCGTCCTCGTGGACGATGAAGTCGATGACGACCGGGCGGTCGTTGATGGCGTTGGCCTCGGCGATGACCTTGTCCAGGTCCTCCGGGCGCTCGCAGCGCAGCGCGACGCAGCCCATGGCCTCGGACAGCTTCACGAAGTCCGGGATGCGGGTGCCGGCGCTCGGCTCCTTGCCGGTGGCCTCCGGGCCGGAGTGCAGCACGGTGTTGGAGTAGCGCTGGTTGTAGAAGAGGGTCTGCCACTGGCGGACCATCCCGAGGGCGCCGTTGTTGATGATGGCGACCTTGATCGGGATGTTGTTCAGCGCGCAGGTGACCAGCTCCTGGTTGGTCATCTGGAAGCAGCCGTCGCCGTCGATGGCCCAGACCGTGCGGTCCGGCATGCCTGCCTTGGCGCCCATGGCGGCCGGGACGGCGTAGCCCATCGTTCCGGCGCCGCCGGAGTTCAGCCAGGTCGCCGGCTTCTCGTAGTCGATGAAGTGGGCGGCCCACATCTGGTGCTGGCCGACGCCGGCCGCGTAGATGGTGCCCTCCGGGGCGAGCTGGCCGATGCGCTGGATGACCTGCTGCGGGGCGAGGGTGCCGTCCTCGGGCTGGTCGTAGCCGAGGGGGTAGGTCTCCCGCCAGCGGTTGAGGTCCTTCCACCAGGCGCTGTAGTCGCCGGCGTTGCCCTCGGTGTGCTCGGCCTGGACGGCCTGGACCAGGTCGGCGATGACCTCGCGGGCGTCGCCCACGATCGGGACGTCGGCGGCGCGGTTCTTGCCGATCTCGGCCGGGTCGATGTCCGCGTGGACGATCTTGGCGAACGGCGCGAAGCTGTCCAGCTTGCCGGTGACGCGGTCGTCGAAGCGGGCGCCGAGGGCGACGATCAGGTCGGCCTTCTGCAGCGCGGTGACGGCCGTGACGGCGCCGTGCATGCCGGGCATGCCGACGTGCAGCGGGTGGCTGTCGGGGAAGGCGCCCAGCGCCATCAGGGTGGTGGTGACCGGGGCCTGGGTGAGCTCGGCCAGGACCTTCAGCTCGGCGGTCGCGCCGGCCTTGAGGACGCCGCCGCCGACGTACAGGACGGGGCGCTTGGCCTGGGTGATGAGCTTGGCGGCCTCGCGGATCTGCTTGGCGTGCGGCTTGGTGACCGGGCGGTAGCCGGGCAGGTCGAGCTGCGGAGGCCAGCTGAAGACGGTCTTGGCCTGGAGGGCGTCCTTGGCGATGTCGACCAGCACCGGGCCGGGGCGGCCGGTGGAGGCGATGTGGAACGCCTCGGCGATCGTCTTCGGGATGTCCTCGGCCTTGGTGACCAGGAAGTTGTGCTTGGTGATCGGCATGGTGATGCCGCAGATGTCCGCCTCCTGGAAGGCGTCCGTGCCGATCGCCTTGGAGGCGACCTGGCCGGTGATCGCGACCAGCGGGACGGAGTCCATGTGGGCGTCGGCGATCGGGGTGACCAGGTTGGTGGCGCCGGGTCCCGAGGTCGCCATGCAGACGCCGACCTTGCCGGTGGCCTGGGCGTAGCCGGTCGCGGCGTGGCCCGCGCCCTGCTCGTGGCGGACCAGGATGTGACGGACCCGGGTGGAGTCCATCATCGGGTCGTAGGCGGGGAGGATGGCGCCGCCGGGGATGCCGAATACCGTGTCGGCGCCCACTTCCTCGAGAGAGCGGATGAGGGACTGCGCACCCGTGACGTGCTCAACGGTGGCGGAGGACGGTCCCTGTCCGCCGGTACGGGGCCGCGGCTGCGGATGGTGGGCCCCGGTGGCCTGCTCGGTCATCGGCATTCTCTTCTCGAAGCTGAGGGTTTTTGCGTGGGTTTAGCTGGTTCGGCGGGGTGCCAGTGCAACAAAAAACCCCTCGTGCCGTGAGGCAAGCGAGGGGAGCGCGCCGGTGTGGGTCCGCACGGCCGTCGAGGGGCCGTGCTCAGCCGACGCGCTTTCCAAGTACGAGAATTCGGGTGCGCATGGCATTGACCCTCCACCCGGCGCACCATCAGTGTCAAGTGGGTGGGACGCGCGTCTCATTATGTGAGCGCATCGAGGGAAGGGCCGTGGGCAGGACGGGCAGGGACGCGGGCACGCTGGAGCCGGTGAGGACGGGGAGGCCGACGCCGCCGCCGGGCACCGGGAAGGCGTCCCGGACCAGCGCACGGCGCAGCCGGTACTCGTCGAGCGGCCCGGAGAAGGCCATTCCCTGCCCATGCGTGCATCCCATCGCGCGCAGCGCCGGCACCTGCTCCGGTACGTCCACGCCCTCGGCCACCGACTGCATGCCGAGGTCGCAGGCGATGCGGAGCAGCCCACTGGTGATCTTGTGCAGCCGGGGTGACTCGACCACACCTTCGACCAGACCTCTGTCCAGTTTCAGTATGTCCACGGGGAGGCGGCGGAGCGCGGTGATGGCGGCGTATCCGCTGCCGAAACCGTCGAGGGCGATGCGTACGCCCAGGCGGCGCAGGGCCACCAGGCGGTGCTCCAGCTCGTCGAAGGAGAGCCGCGGATCGCTGTCGGCGAGCTCGATGATCAGGGAGCCGGAGGGCAGGGCGTGCCGGCCGAGCAGCGCTTCGACGGTCGACAGCGGCAGGGACCGGTCGAGCAGCCCCCGGGCCGGAAGGCGGACGGTGACGGGCACGTGGTGGCCGCTGCGGCCGCGCTCGGCGGCCTGCTCGACGGCCGCTTCGAGCAGCCAGCGGTTGAGCTCGCCGGCGCGCTCGCCGTCCTCGGCGACCCGCAGGTACTCCGCCGGGGTGAAGAGGATGCCTTGCGCGGAGCGCCAGCGGGCCTGGGCGGCGACGGCGGCGACCCGACCGGTGGCGAGGTTGACCACGGGCTGGTGGAGCAGCGCGAACTCGCCGTCCTTCAGCGCGCTGCGCAACCGGGTGGCCAGGGCCGTACGGCGGACGACCTCGGCCTGCATCTGGGGGGCGTACAGCTCGACGCGGTTCTTGCCGCCCGCCTTGGCGCGGTACATGGCGAGGTCGGCGTTGCGCAGGAGGTCCCCGGCGCTGATGCCGGGCTCGGCGAAGGCGACGCCGATGGAGGCGGCGACGCGCACCTCCTGGCCCTCGACGCGGTACGGCTCCGAGAGCGTGAGGCGCAGGCGGTCGGCGATCTCGTGGACCTGCATCTCGCGAGCGCCCTCTTCGTGGCCGCCGTCGCCGAGGATGAGGGCGGCGAACTCGTCGCCGCCGAGCCGGGCGGCGGTGTCCCCGGCCCGTACGGAGTCCTGGAGGCGGCGGGCGGCCTGGATGAGCAGCTCGTCGCCGGCCTGGTGGCCGAGCCGGTCGTTGACGCCCTTGAAGCCGTCGAGGTCGATGAAGAGCACGGCGGTGCCGGAGTCGCCGGCCCGGCGGCCGCTGAGGGCCTGGCGGACGCGCTTGGTGAACAGGGCGCGGTTGGGCAGGTCGGTGAGCGGGTCGTGCTCGGCGTTGTGCTGGAGCTGTGCCTGTAGGCGGACCCGCTCGGTGACGTCCCGGCTGTTGAAGATCAGGCCGCCCTGGTGGCGGTTGACGGTGGACTCGACGTTGAGCCACTCGCCGGTGCCCGACTTGAAGCGGCACTCGATCCGGGTCGTGGGCTCCTCCGAAGGAGGAGCGGCCAGGAACCGCCGCACCTCGTGGACCACGGCTCCGAGGTCGTCGGGGTGGATGAGGGAGGCGAGCTCCGAGCCGATGAGCTCGTCGGCCTCGCGCCCGTACACCCCGGACGCGGCGGGACTGACGTAGCGCAGGACACCGGTGGGCGCGGCGATCATGATGACGTCACTGGAGCCCTGCACGAGTGACCGGAAGTGGTTCTCCTTCTGGGCCAGTTCGTGGGTGAGGGCGATGTTGTCGACGAGCATGATGCCCTGCCGTACGACGAGGGCGAGGACGACGGTGCAGCCGGTGAAGACCACGACGCGGTCCACGCGGCGGCCCTCGATGACGTTGTAGAGGATCCCCAGGGTGCAGACGGCCGCCGCCAGGTACGGCGTGAGGGCGGCGAGGGAGCCGGCGATGGGCCGGCCCGGGTGGCGCGGGTGCCCCAGGTGGCGCGGGCCGCGCGGCGGTGCGGCGCTCTCGACGGTGCGACGCGCGCCCCAGGGGGCGTACGCGAGGAGCAGCGACCCGGCGAACCAGCCGGCGTCCAGCAGCTGGCCGGAGCGGTAGTTCTCGCGCAGCAGCGGCGAGGTGAACAGGGCGTCGCACAGGACGGTCAGCGCGAGGGCCGCGATGGCCGTGTGGACGGCGGAGCGGTTGGCCTGCGAGCGCCGGAAGTGCAGCGCCAGGACCATGCTCACCAGCACGATGTCGAGCAGCGGGTACGCGAGCGAGAGCGCGGCGTGGGCGACGCTCTCGCCGTCGAAGCGGGCCGTGTGCGTGAGGGCCAGGCTCCAGGACAGGGTGAGCAGGGAGCCGCCGATGAGCCAGGAGTCCAGCGCGAGGCAGACCCAGCCCGCCCGGGTGACCGGACGCTTGGCGAGGACGAGGAGCCCGACGATGGCGGGCGGCGCGAAGAGCAGGAAGAACAGGTCGGCGAGGGACGGGCTCGGTACCGGCCGGTCCAGGACGACTTCGTACCAGCCCCAGACACAGTTCCCGGCGGCGGCCATGGCGGAGGAGAACGCGAACAGGAGCCAGGCCGGGCGGAAGCGGCTGCCCCGCGCGCGTGCGTACAGGAAGCAGGAGACGGAGGCGGTGACGGCGGCGGCACTGAGGCCGAAGTCGCCCATCACCTGGGCCATCTTCTCGGAGCCCCAGCCGAGGGCGGCGCCGGTGGCGTAGGCCGCGCAGACGAGGGCGAGGGCGAACTGGCAGAGCAGGCTGCCCGCACCGCCGGGCTCGCCGCCCGCTCCCGGCCCGGGGCCGCCGCCGTGGGCGACGGACGGGCGCTCGATCAGCATCCCGGGGGCGCTCATCGGAACGCCCCGGCGAGCGGGCGGCGCTGGGGCGGCCGGAACGGCGCCGACGCGGGCGCCGACGCGCCGGCAGGTGTGCGGACCGGTGCGCCGGCCGGCGCGCTGTCCGCTGTGCTGACCGGTGTGCGGCGGGATCGCAGCCGAGTGCCCCGTCGCGTCGGTTCGTTGGTCCATCGACCGTGCATCGCCCGTCGCCCCCCTCGGATTCTGATCGGCAATCACGTCGCTCCCCTGCGTCATTCCGTGTCGACGCGTGCCCCCAGATCGGGACGATACACCAGATCCGTCACTCAGGGACAGGGCCTATCTACGCTCCGTGACGATCATCGGAGTTACGGGTGCGTACCGCGCGCGTTCCGCTCCGGAGCGTGTTCACGTGGTAGTGAGCACCTCGTTCCGCAGGGGCTCTCCCTTGGCGAAGAGGGTGAGCTGCTCGGCCAGCAGCCGCTTGGCGCGGGGCATGAAGGCGGAGGTGGAGCCGCCGACGTGAGGGCTGATCAGGACGCCGGGCGCGTGCCACAGCGGGTGTCCGGCGGGCAGCGGCTCGGGGTCGGTGACGTCCAGGGCGGCGGTGATCCGGCCGCGCTCGGTCTCGGCGAGGAGCGCGTCGGTGTCGAGGACCGGGCCGCGCGAGACGTTCACGAGGAGGGCGCCGTCCTTCATGCGGGCCAGGAACCCCGCGTCGGCGAGGTGGCGGGTCTCGGGGGTGAGCGGGGTGGCGAGGACGACCACGTCGGCCTGCGGGAGGAGCGAGGGCAGGTCGGTGAGCGCGTGCACGGGCCCGCGCTCGGTGGTGCGGGCGGAGCGCGCGACGCGCATGACCCGCGCGCACTCGAAGGGCGCGAGCCGGTCGTCGATGGCGGCGCCGATGGATCCGTACCCGACGATCAGTACGGACTTGTCCGCGAGCGCCGGGTAGAAACCGGCCCGCCACTCCTCCCGGTCCTGGCCGCGTACGAAGCCGGGGATGCCGCGCAGCGAGGCGAGGATCAGCGCGAGGGTGAGCTCGGCGGTGCTGGCCTCGTGGACGCCCTTGGCGTTGCAGAGCGCCACGCCGGGCCGCAGCGAGCCCAGGCCCGGGACCACGTGGTCTATTCCGGCCGAGAGGGTCTGGACGACGCGTACGGAGGTCATGGCGGCGAGCGGGCGCACCGCGATCTCGCTCGGCTTCATGTACGGGACGACGTAGAAGGCGCAGTCGGCCGGGTCGGCCGGGTAGTCGGGGGCGCCGTCCCAGAACCGGTAGGTCAGGCCGGATTCGGCGGCGGCGGGCAGGCCGTCGATCTCGTCGGCAGGAACGGGGAGCCACACGTCAGCAGTCATGGTCAGGAGGTTAGTTTGGGAACGGCACGAGCAGGGGGTACGGGGAGTTGGAGCGCAGGACAATCGGGGCGACAGCGCTCGAAGTCGGGGCGATCGGCCTGGGCTGCATGCCGATGAGCTGGGCGTACAGCGCCTCTCAGCAGCACGGCGAGCGCTCCCTGCGCACCGTGCACGCCGCGCTCGACGCCGGTGTGACCCTGCTCGACACGGCCGACATGTACGGGCCCTTCACCAATGAGCTGCTGCTGGGGCGGGTGCTCAAGGAGCGGCGGGCGGACGCCTTCGTGTCGACGAAGTGCGGACTGCTGGTGGGCGACCAGCACATCGTGGCCAACGGCCGCCCCGGATATGTGCGGCGGGCGTGCGACGCCTCGCTGCGGCGGCTCCAGACGGACGTCATCGACCTGTACCAGCTGCACCGCGCCGATCCGGAGGTGCCCGTCGAGGAGACGTGGGGCGCGATGGCGGAGCTGGTGACGGCCGGGAAGGTGCGGGCGCTGGGGCTGTGCGCGATGGCGGTGCGGTCGAGGCGGCGCGGGGCGGGAGGTCCGGGTGCGGACCTCTACGACGGAACGATTCGCCAGCTGGAGCGGGTGCAGCAGGTCTTCCCGGTGAGCGCCGTGCAGGCGGAGCTGTCGGTGTGGTCGCCGGAGGCGCTGCGGCGGCTGCTGCCGTGGTGCGAGGCGCGGGGTGTGGGGTTCCTGGCGGCGATGCCGCTGGGCAACGGCTTCCTGACCGGGACGCTGACGCCGGGCGGCGGTTTCGAGCCGGAGGACCTGCGGGCCCGGCACCCGCGGTTCACGGCCGAGATGATGGCGGCGAACCAGCCGGTGGTGGCGGGCCTGCGCAGGGTCGCCGCGCGGCACGGCGGGCCCGAGGCCGGGGTGACACCGGCGCAGGTTGCGCTGGCGTGGGCGCTGTCGCGGGGGCGGCACGTGGTGCCCGTGCCGGGGACGAAGCACGAGCGGTGGGCGGTGGAGAACGCGGGCGCGGCCGCGCTGAGCCTGACACCGCGGGACCTCGCGGAGATCGCGGCGCTGCCGCCGGCGCAGGGTTCGTGGGACTGACCGCACGCGGTGGGAACCTGATCGGCGTGGGCGGTGTATCAAGAGGTCATACAGCTCGCACCGCCGTTCTCGAAGGGATTCGTACCGTGCAACGTCCTGCTGCGACGGCCGTGTTGGCCGTGTCGGCCGCTGCCGCGCTCGTGTTCACCGCCGGTTGTTCGGGGGGCGGCGGGGGCGGCCCGACGGACGGGCGGAGCGCCGCGTCCCCGGCCGCGTCCCCGCCCGCCTCCCCCGGTTCCGCCGCCTCGCCGTCCCCCGCCGCGCCGCCCGCGAAGGGCACGGTGAAGGTGGTGCGGACCCTCGCGGAGGGGCTGAAGTCGCCGTGGGGGCTCGCCGCGCTGCCCGACGGCGATCTGCTGGTCTCCTCGCGGGACGAGGGCACGATCACGCGCGTCGACGGGGAGAGCGGCGAGCAGACCGTGCTCGGCTCCGTGCCCGGGGTGGCACCGGCGGGCGAGGGCGGTCTGATGGGCCTCGCGCTCTCGCCCTCGTACGCCTCCGACCACCTCGTCTACGCGTACTTCACCACCGAGTCGGACAACCGCATCGCCCGGATGCTGTACGACGAGAAGAAGCCGGCCGGCCAGCAGCTCGGCGCGCCGGACACCGTCCTGCGCGGCATCCCGAAGGGGACGGTCCACAACGGTGGGCGGATCGCCTTCGGCCCGGACAAGATGCTGTACGCGGGCACGGGCGAGACGGGTGAGACGGGGCTGGCGCAGGACAAGGCGTCCCTGGGCGGCAAGATCCTGCGGATGACGCCGGACGGGCAGCCGGTCCACGGCAACCCCTCGGCGGACTCCGTCGTCTACTCGTGGGGGCACCGCAATGTGCAGGGGCTCGCGTGGGACGCGGACAAGCGGCTGTGGGCGGCCGAGTTCGGGCAGAACACCTGGGACGAGCTGAACGCGATCCGGCCGGGCGGGAACTACGGCTGGCCGGAGGCCGAGGGCAAGGCCGGGCGGTCCGGCTTCATCGACCCGGTGGCCCAGTGGAAGCCGGCCGAAGCCTCGCCGAGCGGGATCGCCGTCGCGGAGGGCTCGGTCTGGATGGCGGGTCTGCGGGGCGAGCGGCTGTGGCGCGTCCCGCTGGCCGGAGCGGAACCTTCCGCGCAGCCGCAGGCGTTCCTGGGAGAGGAGTACGGCCGGCTGCGCACGGTGCTGTCGGCCGGTGGGAACAGACTCTGGCTAGTCACGAGCGAGACGGACACCAGGGGCACGCCGGAGCCGGGCGACGACAAGATCCTCCTGCTGGAGGTGACCTGATGACCTGAGAGGCGGCAGCCAGTGTTCAACCTGATGGAGGAGCTCTTCGCACCGGGACGCAAGCACACCCGCGACGAGGAGCGCCGCCTCGCGCTCACCCGCGAGGACCTCGGGGACAACGACCCCTCGCGCGGACCGATAGACCTCTCCTCGGGCAAGGTCACGATCCGCGTCGAGGCCCCGGCGGTCGATGCCCCGGTGGTCGATGCCCCGGCGGAGGAGGCCCGGTAGTCGCGCGCCGGAGACCGGGGAGACCGGGCGCCCTCCGGGCCTCTCCCCCGCGGCCTCTCCTCGCGGGCCTCTCGGCCGGGGCGGCGGGAGCGTGCCGCTATCCGGCGTAGGTCTCGAACTCGGCCACCCGGGGCGTGGCGGTCGAGCCGGTGATCTCGAAGGTGATCTTGCTCAGTGAGGTCCGGGGCACGGTGATGGCGCCCGCCCCGCTGCCGGAGGCCAGGACGGCGCCGGTGTCGGCGTTGAGGACCCGCCAGGTGCCGATCCGGCCGGTGGCGCCCGTCGCCTCCCGGATGGTGATCAGGGACACCGTGGTCGGCGAGCCCCACTTGATCGAGACGGAGCCGGTCGCACCGGCAGGCGACCAGTAGGTGGCCATGTCACCGTCCCGGACGTTGCCGTAGCTGGTCCCGTCGGCCTTGCTGGAGCCGTCGGAGCCGGCCCCGATGCTGAGGTTGGTCCCGCCCGGCTGCGTCGGGGTCGGAGTCGGCGTCGGGGTGGGAGTGGGGGTCGGGGTGGGAGTGGGGGTCGGGGTCGGGGTGGGCGTGGGAGTGGGAGTGGGCGTCGGGGTCGGGTTCTGCGGCGAGCAGGAGCCGTCCGACACCCGCAGGCCCTTGTTGGCGCCTGCCGTCTGGCTCACGACGCCCGGTACGCAGGAGGCCTGGTCGAGCGTGTACGCGTACGGGATGGCGATCGTGGTGTTCGACTGGGGGTTGGGGCCGGCCGGGTTGTTGTCGGTGCCAGGGCTGGACCACGTCACGTTGTCGAAGACGTTGCCGCTCACCTGCCAGTAGCCGGCCGCGTCGGTGTAGAAGGTGCCCAGGACGTCCTTGGAGTCCTTGAAGTAGTTGTTGTCCACCTTGGCGCGGGCGCCGGCACGGGAGTTGATGCCGGAGTCGTTGAGGCGCACGTAGTGGTTGTTGTAGATGTGGGCGGTGCCGCCGCGCAGCAGCGGTGCGCGGGAGTCGATGTTCTCGTACAGGTTGTGGTGGAAGGTGACGAAGCCGTTCGAGAGGTCGCTCTCGCTGGACCCGATGAGGCCACCGCGGCCGGAGTTGCGCAGGACGCTGTAGGACAGGGTCACGTACTGGGTGTTGTCCTTCATGTCGAAGAGGCCGTCGTACCCCTCCGACTCCCCGCCCGAGGCCTCCAGGGTGACGTGATCGACCCAGACGTTGCGGACGTTGCTCTCCATGCCGATGGCGTCACCGCCGTTGGAGAGGGGTGAGCCGGACTTCTTGACGTTCCGGACGGTCACGTTCTGGATGATGATGTTGCGGGAGTCCCGTATGTGGATGCCCAGCTGGTCGAAGACGGCGCCTCCGCCGACGCCGACGATCGTGACGTTGCTGATCTGCTTGAGCTCGATCACGCCGTCGGCGGTGCTGCAGCTGGTGCCCGACACCTTGCTGGTGTTGCCGTGGTTGATGGTGCCCTCGACCTGGATGGTGATCGGGGTGCTGCTGCTGGCCCGGCCGCAGAGGGCCGCGTGGATCGCGGTTCCCGTGGTGGCCCGTACGGTCTGGCCGCCGGCGCCGCCGGTGGTCCCGCCGTTCTGGGTCGCGTAGCCGGTGGCGCCGCCGGTCGCCGCCGACGCCTCGGGTACCGACAGCACCACACCTGCCGCGGCCGCGAGGGCCGTGGTGGCCAGCGCCGCGGAGAGTCGCAGTGCGGTCGTTCGTCTCTTCCTCATCCTCGCCCGTCCCTTTGGTCGAAATGCTTCGTCGCGCGCCCTGGTCGACACCGCGGACCCGTGCGGCATGTCGTGCACATGTCACATACGGGACAACAGAAAGCGCTTACTAGCGGGAGAGTAGGGCTGCCTTGGTTGAACCCGCAAGGTTCGGGACGGCAGAGAAAACGCGCGCCGACAGGCACCGGGCGCGCCGGGCGTCAGGCCGGGGCCTGCTGGAGGAGGCGCATGCGGTGGGCCAGGGCGGCTGCCTCGCCGCGGCCGGAGACGCCCAGCTTCGCGAGGATGTTGGAGACGTGGACACTCGCCGTCTTCGGCGAGATGAAGAGCTCTTCGGCTATCTGGCGGTTCGTGCGGCCCGCCGCCACCAGGCGCAGGACGTCCTGCTCGCGGGGCGTCAGCCCGAAGCCGGCGTCCGGCTCCTCCTGCGGCTCCGCGGCGGTGGGTCTCGTCAGGGGGAGGCGGGCGCGGGCCGCGAGCAGTTCGAGCTCCTCGCGCAGCGGGCGGGCTCCGAGGCGGACGGCGACCGGGTGGGCCTCGCGCAGCAGCTCGGCGGCCCGGTCGCGGCCGCCGCCCTCGACCAGCAGCGCGTCGGCCCAGCGGTGGCGGGCGCGGGCGAGCTCGTACGGGCGCTCCAGCGGGCCGAAGGCGTCGGTCACCTCGGCCCACCGCTCGGCGCGGACGCACCCCTCGGCACGGTCCAGCTCCGCGGCGAGGAAGAGGGCGTGCGCCTGCCACACGGCGACGGGCGCGGCGAGCCGCTTGGCATGGAAGCGGATGAGCTCCAGCGCCTCGGGGCGCCCTTCGGCGGCCGCGGGCAGGCCGGAGGCGTCCGCCTCGGCGGTGGCGGCGGTGAGGAGCAGCGGCCAGGCGTACCGGTAGCTGCCCGCGGTCGGGAAGCCGGGCCGGACGGTGTCGGCGAACCGGGCGCGCACATCGGCGAGGCGGCCGCGCGCGGCGGCGAGGCCGACGTCGAGCTGGGCCAGTGGCAGCAGGTACTGCATCATCGGGTCGTGCGTGCCGTACGCCTCGCGGGCGAGGGCGAGGTGCTCCTCGCAGACGGCCAGTTCGCCGCGGAGCAGGGCGAGCTGAGCGCGCTTCAGGTGGGCGCTGCCGCGCGGCTTGGGGCTGTAGGCGATGCGCTGGAGCCTGCTCGCGCCCTCGCTCGCCTCGTCCCAGTGGCCCAGCGAGATCTGGGAATCGATGAGGTTGCCCAGCACCCAGCCCTCGCTGTCGAGGAGGCCGCGGGTACGGGCGTAGTCGATGCCTTCGGTGCCGATGCGGGCCGCCTCGCGGGAGCGGCCGACGGCCTCCAGGGAGGAGGCCAGGTTGATGTAGGCGCGGCCGGCCTCGGTGCGCAGGGACAGCTCCCTGGCCCGGTCGCGTACCGCGTACATCTCGGCGAGGCCCGTCTCGATGTCACCGGCGTCGACCATGAGGCCGCCGAGGGTGAGGCGGGCGTTGAGCTCGATCGGCTCGGCCTGGACGAGCCGGGCGTACTCGACGGCCTGTTCGGCGGCGGCGAGGCTTTCGCGGCCGGGGGCGTGCAGCATGCCCCAGCCGGCGGCGACGGCCAGCACCTGGGCGTGCACGGAGGACGGCGGCAGGCCGCGCACCAGCTCCTGGGCGGTGGCGATCTCGGCCCAGCCGTCGCCCCGCCCCAGGTTCGAGATGAGGCGTGAGCGCTCGGTCCAGAACCAGGCGGCGCGCAGGTGGTCGTTGTCGCCGTCGAGGAGGCGCAGCGCGCGCTTGACTATCTTCAGGGCCCGCTCACGCTCGCCGCACAGCCGGGCGGCGACGGCGGCCTCGGCGAGCAGGTCGAGGTAGCTCAGCGGGGAGGAGTCGGGGGCGCAGCCGCAGGCGGGGTAGGCGTCGGCGTAGTCGATGGGCCGCAGGGAGGCGCGGACCTCGGCGGGGACGTCGTCCCACAGCTCCATGGCCCGCTCCAGCAACCGCAGTTGCTCGGCGTGGGCGTGCCGCTTGCGGGTCTCGGCGGCGGCCCGCAGGACGACGGGGAGGGCCTTGGTGGCGTCGTGGGCGTGGTACCAGTAGCTGGCGAGCCGGGTGGTGCGCTCGTCGGCGCGTACGAGCGCGGGATCGGCTTCCAGGGCTTCGGCGTACCGGCGGTTGAGGCGGGAGCGCTCGCCGGGCAGCAGGTCGTCGCTGACGGCCTCGCGGACGAGGGAGTGACGGAAGCGGTAGCCCTCGCCGTCGGGGACGGCGAGCAGGATGTTGGCGTTGACGGCGGCGCGCAGGGCCTCGATGAGGTCGTCCTCCGGCAGCCGGGCGACGGCGGCGAGGAGCCCGTACTCGACGGTGGAGCCGCCCTCGGCGACGATCCTGACGACCTTCTGGGCGTCTTCGGAGAGCCGCTCGACGCGGACGAGCAGCAGGTCGCGCAGGGAGTCGCTGAGCTCGCCGGGGGCGCCGCTCTCGCGGCAGACGACGAGCTCTTCGACGAAGAAGGCGTTGCCGTCGGAGCGGCCGAAGATGTCGTCGACGAGGGCGGCGTCAGGCTCGGCGGCGAGGATGCCGGTCAGCTGGCGGTGCACCTCGGTGCGGGTGAAGCGGGACAGCTCGATGCGGCGCACGGTGCGCAGCCGGTCGAGCTCGGCGAGGAGGGGGCGCAGCGGGTGGCGGCGGTGGATGTCGTCGGAGCGGTAGGTGGCGACCACGACGAGCCGGCCGCGGCGCAGGGTGCGGAAGAGGTACGCGAGCAGGTGGCGGGTGGAGGCGTCGGCCCAGTGGAGGTCCTCCAGGGCGAGGACGACCGTGCGGTCGGCGGCGATGCGCTCCAGCAGGCGGACGGTCAGCTCGAAGAGGCGGGCGGTGCTGTCCTCGTTGTACGGCTCGTGGCCGTAGGCGTCGCCGCCGAGCTCGGGCAGCAGCCGGGCCAGCTCGCCCTCCTGGCCCTCGGCGGCGGCGGCCAGCTCCTCGGGGAGCTTGCGGCGCAGCGAGCGCAGGGCGGTGGAGAAGGGCGCGAAGGGCAGGCCGTCGGCGCCGATCTCGACACAGCCGCCGACGGCGACGACGGCGCCCTGCCGGCACGCCTCGCCGAGGAACTCCTCCAGCAGCCGGGTTTTGCCGACGCCGGCCTCGCCGCCGACGACCAACGCCTGCGGCTCTCCCGCGGCGGCGCGGGAGAGCGCTTCGGTGAGAGCGGTCAGTTCACCGGCTCTGCCGACGAACACCGGGCTGACGGACCTGTTTTCCACGATGCCGAGCATCGCACAGGCGTGTGACATCGCGGGTCCCGATTCCTGGAGGGGTCCGCATACCGGGACGGGCCCCGATCCCCCGACGGGGCCCGGCCTCCCGACCACCTCCACGGGGCGGGGAGTTCAGGCCGCGGGGGCGAAGCGGTCCCGCTCTCCGCCGCCGCCGGTACTCACCCGCCCCTCGGGGCCGTGGCCGCCGGACCGGCGGCGGGGGGTACGCCGCGCCTTGCGCGCGGCCCGGGCCAGCCGCTCGGCGTCGGCCTCGCGGATGAGCTCGCGGTGGCGGTCGCGGTGCGGTTCGTACGTGAGCATCTCGGTTCTCCCTGAGTGAGGTTGAGGCGTGCTCGCCTGTGCCTCGACTCTCGCGCCCCAGGGGGCCGGCCCACATCGGGAGAGTGCCGCATCTTGGGGCCTCGGGGGGCCTTATGCCGTAGCGGATCACTCGGGGAACGCCTTAGAGCGGCGTCTTAGGCCGCGTTCCACCAGGGCCTGTTGGTCTTTCGGAGGGTGTCCGGGTCCGTCGTACGGGCATGGGCGCGCAGCATGCGCAGAAGGGAGCCGAAGGCGGGGGTGGGGGGACGGGAGGCCGGCCAGGCGCGATGCCCTGCGCACATGGCATGCGTGCATGGCATGTGCGCGCTTCGACTACCCGGACCCCTTTGCCGCCGCCGACGAGCGCTGGAAGACGTCCGAACCCACACCCGCCGAGCGCGCCACCGCACGCGCCGACGTGGCCTGCCAGAGGTCGACGAACCTGGTGAAGGTATGGGCAGCGGCCGAGACCCGTATCCAGCGCCGTCTGATCCAGCGGAACGCCGACCGGCTGCACGAGGCGAAAGCCCGCAAGGACCGCTGGCCGGCGGCCGGCGGCCGCCCATCGCATCCTGAACCGTGAGGGTGGCTCGGACGGCTGAGGCGTTACGGCACCAGCTCCCCGTCCTCGCTCGCGCGCTGGCCGGCGATCTTCGTGTGGGTGGGGCCGCGGCGTTCGGGGGTCTCGATGCTGATGCGGGGCAGCAGGCGGTCGAGCCAGCGCGGGAGCCACCAGTTGGCGCCGCCGAGCATGTGCATGAGGGCGGGGACCAGCAGGGTGCGGAGCACGAAGGCGTCGAGGGCGACGGCGGCGGCGAGGCCGATGCCGAACATCGCGATGACGCGGTCGCCGGAGAGGACGAAGGCCAGGAAGACCGCGATCATGATGACGGCCGCGGAGTTGATGACCCTGCTGGTCTCGGCGAGGCCGACGCGGACGGCGCGCCGGTTGTCGCCGGTCTCCAGCCACTCCTCGTACATCCGGCTGACCAGGAAGACCTGGTAGTCCATGGAGAGTCCGAAGAGGACCGAGACGGCGATCACCGGGAGGAAGGGTTCGATGGGGCCGGCCCGGCCGAGGCCGAGGAGTTCGCTGCCCCAGCCCCACTGGAAGATCGCGACGACGATGCCGAAGGCGGCGGCGACGGCGGCGATGTTCATCGCGGCGGCCTTGAGGGGGATGCCGAGGGAGCGGAAGGCGAGCAGGAGCAGCAGGCAGCCGAGCGCGATGACGACGCCGACGAAGAGCGGCAGCTTGCCGACGATGACCTGGGCGAAGTCGTCGTAGCCGGCGGTGACGCCGCCGACGTACACCTCCAGGGAGGTGCCGTGCTCGGCGCGCGGCAGGACCTCGTCGCGGAGGTGTTCGACGAGCTCGCTGGTGCGCTGGGACTGCGGCGGGGAGTCCGGTACGACGGTGAGGACGGCGGTGTGGCCGCTGCCGCTGTACGCGACCGGGCTGACCGCCTCGACGCCCTGGGTGGCGTGCAGCACCTCGGGCAGCTGGCTGAGCGCGATCCGGTCGTCGGCGCCGTCGAGCTCGGCGACCAGGGTGAGGGGCCCGTTGATGCCGGGGCCGAAGCCTTCGGCGAGGAGGTCGTACGCCTTGCGGGTGGTCGTGCCGGCCGGGTTGTTGCCCTGGTCGGAGGTGCCCAGGTGCAGGCCGAAGGTGGGCAGGGCCAGGACCAGCATGACGACGGCGGCGAGGGAGCCGAGCAGCTTGGGGTGGCGTTCGACGAACGCGGACCAGCGCGCGGCGAAGCCGGTGGGCAGCTCCGGCTGGGGGCCGTGCTCGACGAGGCGGCGGCGCTCGCGGCGCGAGAGGGCCCGCATGCCGATGAAGGACAGCAGTGCGGGCAGGAGGGTGATGGAGGCGGCGACGGTGAGGATGACGGTGAGCGACGCGGCGATGGCGACGCCGTTGAGGAAGCCGAGCCGCAGGATGAGCATGCCGAGCAGCGCGATGCACACGGTGGCGCCGGCGAAGACGACGGCCCGGCCGGTGGTGGCGACGGCGTTCTCGGCGGCTTCGGCGACCGACAGGCCGCGCTTGAGGCCCTTGCGGTGCCGGGTGACGATGAAGAGCGCGTAGTCGATGCCGACGCCGAGACCGACGAGCATGCCGAGCATGGGGGCGAAGTCGGCGACCGTCATGGCGTGGCCGAGCAGTCCGATGCCCGCGTACGCCGTGCCGACGCCGACGATCGCGGTGGCGATGGGCAGGAGGCTGGCGGCGAGCGAGCCGAAGGCGAGGAAGAGGACGACGGCGGCGACGGCCACGCCGACCATCTCGGCGGTGTGCGAGGTGGGGGCCTCGGTGAGCGCGATGGCGCTGCCGCCGAGCTCCACCCGGACGCCGTCGGAGGCGGCCTCGCGCGCGGTGTCGACGACGGCCTGGGCCTGCTCCTTGGGGATGTCGTCGACGGGCCGGTCGAAGATGACGGTGGCGTAGGCGGTGCGGCCGTCCTCGCTGATCTGGCCGGCCGCGGCGCCGTACGGGCCGATGACGTCGGCGATGCCGGGGAGCTGGGCGACCTCGTCCAGCATGCTGGTCATGCGCTGTTCGAGAGCGGTGGCGCGGACGCTGCCGCGGTCCGTGTGCCAGACGATGGTGTCGCCGTCACCGCCGGCGCTCTGGAAGCCCTCTTCCAGGAGCGCCGCCGCGCGGCCGGACTCGGTGCCGGGGACGCCGTAGTCGTTGGAGTACGCGGGGCCTGCCGCGCTCGCGCCCGCCGTGACGCCGCCGAAGGCGAGGAGCCAGAGCAGGACGGCGACAAGGCGGTGGTTGATGCACCACCGTGCGAGGGCTGCCAACGGGTTCGCTCCCTGAGTGGTTCCAGCTCTTTATCGGGAACTGCCCGCAAAGAACGCATGACCTTCGGATAGTCACTCTGGCAGCCTAAAGTGATCGTTTGTCCGTTTCGTGGGCTTCCTCACAGCGCCGGGTCGCGGCCTGTGAGCAAGCCCACGTACGGGGTGGGACCGGTCAGCCCGAGACGCTCGCGCGGCCGTTCTCGATGTGGCCCATGAGGCGGCGCCGGAAGCCGTCGGGGCCCGTGACCTCGATGTCGTACCAGCCGTGCGCGTCGGCGGCGGAGTGCACGACGGTACGGCTGCGGCCGGGCTTCACGGTGAGGGTGCGGGTCCAGTCGCCGAGGTCGGCCTCGTCGACGTACCCGAGCGGCCGGACGGTGAAGGCGGCCGGGGTGCTGCCGGTGTTCCGCAGGGTGAGGTGGACGTCGCGGTCGGCCGGGTCGAGGTGCGAGGTGACCTCGGCGCCGCCGGAGGCCGGGCCCTCGAACTCGCGGCGGAAGCCGTTGGGGCCGGTGATCGTGAAGCGGTAGGCGTCCCCGGGGAGGCCCGGTAAGGGGCACCCTCCATTGCGCCGTGCCCCTTACATCCCGGTGCTGCGGGGTGGCGAACTCGCCCGCGTACGGATAGAGGGCGAAGGGCGCGCTCGCCGTGCCGCTGTTGCTGAGCGTGACGGCGAGAGCGCCGCTCTCGACCCGCCCGTACGCGTCCGGCTGGTACGGCAGCGGGCGCGCCGGGCGCGTGCCGGGCTCCTGTACAGGCATGTGCTGGACGAGCGGGGGCCGCGGCCGCCAGCGGCCGGTGAAGGGCGGGATGGCGCCCGGCCGGTCGATCTCCGGCTGGGGCCGGCCGCGCCGGAAGTCGAAGGCGGACGTCAGGTCGCCGGTGACCCGGCGGCGCCAGGGGGTGATGCTGGGTTCCTCCACCCCGGTCCACTGCTCCAGGAAGCGGATCACCGAGGTGTGGTCGAAGACCTCGGAGCAGACGTAGCCGCCCACCGTCCAGGGCGAGACGACGAGCAGCGGCACGCGGATGCCGAGCCCGGTGGGCAGGCCCTTCCAGCGCTCGTCGGGGTCGTCGGCGGGCGGCACGGGCGGCGGGACGTGGTCGAAGAAGCCGTCGTTCTCGTCGTAGTTGATCAGCAGGACGGTGTGGCGCCAGACCTCGGGGTGGGAGGCGAGGGCGTCCAGCACCTTGTAGACGAGGGTGGCGGAGGCGATCGGGGACGAGGAGCCGGGGTGCTCGGAGTCGACGGCGGACGGGACGAGGTAGGAGACCTCGGGAAGCGCGCCGGCGGCCACATCGCCCCGGAAGGCGTCCGCGAGCGTGCCGGTCTCGACGCGCCGCAGTCCGCGCTCGAAGAGGGAGCGCTCCCGCGGATCGAGCGTGGCGACGCCGTCCTCCAGGGCGGCGAGCAGCCGGGCCCGCTCGGCGGCGTCCTCGGTGTCCCGCACGGCCGCGTAGAAGGACTCCATGTAGGTGTGGCCGCCGGTGGCCGCCAGCGCCTTGCGCGCGATCTTCTTGAAGGAGGTGAAGAACTCGATGTTGTTGTCGGTGAAGTTCTCCCACTCCGTGTACGTCTTCCAGGTGCGGCCCGCCGCCTCCAGGCGCTCCGCGTAGGTCGGCCACGGGTAGCCGGGGTGGGTGCCCTCGGCGTACGCGGCGTTCGTCACGGCGCGCGAGCCGTCGGCCTCGAAGCCGGTCCAGCCGGACCACAGGTGGTTGCGGTTGGGGCTGGTGGAGGTGTGGATGGAGGAGTGGTACGCGTCGCAGATGGTGAAGGTGTCGGCGAGTTCGTAGTGCAGCGGGATGTCGCGCCGGTCGTAGTACGCCATGGTGGCGGCGGTCTTCGCCGAGACCCAGCCGTCCATCCAGCCGTCGCGCCAGGCCTTGGCTCCGCCGCTCCAGGAGTGGTCGAGGTCGCCGATGTACTGGAGGTCCTTCTTCTGCGCCTCGGCGGCGTCCCGGACGGGGAAGGGCAGCACGGTGCCGCCGAGCGGCGCGGGCTGCTCGAAGACCGGCCTGCCAGAGGGCAGTTCGACGGCGTTGCGGTCTCCGAAACCGCGGACGCCGCGCAGGGTGCCGAAGTAGTGGTCGAAGGAACGGTTCTCCTGCATCAGGATCACCACGTGCTTCACGGCGCGCAGCCCGCCGGCGGCCGGCTCGGCGGCGAGCGCGGCTCGCAACGACGGCGGCAGGAGCGAGACGGCGGCGGCGGCACCGAGGGCGCCTCCCCCGAGCGCGAGCACGTTCCTGCGCGACATCCCCCGCGGGTTCTCCGGTGACAAGCCCGACCTCCCAGTCGACGTCCCGTGGTCGCCCAATGGTCCGGGTGCGAGCCATTGGGTGGTACGGGCCGGACGGTAGTGAGGCCACGTGGCACTGGGAAGGCCCCGGGAGGGACGGAAGGTGAACGTCCAACAGGTCGCGAGGGAAGTCCAAGGACGGGACGGAGGCCGGGGAGGCCCGAAGGAGCGGGGCGGCGGGTGGTTCCGCACCGGACCATTGGCGCGGCTCGACGCGCCACTGCCCGCCGCAGCCGAGCCGGCGCAGGCGCTCGCTGGCCAGTACACGCCAGTCAGGCATGATCCACGCGGCGCCGGGCAGGAGCACCTCACCCCCCACGGGACGACAACCGGTCCCGGTTGACGGCCCCGCCGCTCCGCCTTCCGGAGCGGCGGGGCCCTCGCGTTCCCGCTCGGCGTGGTTCAGCGCGGCGGATGCTCGCCCGGCCCACTGATGTTGTCCGCCAGTGGCGTGGGCGACAGGGCGCTGTCCTCCTCACCCGGCTCCAGCAGCGTGTCCGCGGCCCCGATGATCAAGGGGTCGGGCTCTCCGACCACCTCCGGGTCCTTGCGGTCGTAGTCGATTCGCCACAGCAGGTGCCGTATGGCCTCCAGCCGCCCCCGGCGCTTGTCGTTGCTCTTGACGACCGTCCACGGCGCTTCCTCCGTGTCGGTCGCCCGGAACATGGCGACCTTCGCCTCGGTGTAGTCGTCCCACCGGTCGAGGGACGCGAGATCCGTCGGCGACAGCTTCCACTGCCGTACGGGATCCACCTGGCGGATCGCGAAACGCGTCCGCTGCTCGGCGCGGGAGACCGAGAACCAGAATTTCACCAGGAGGATTCCGTCCTCCACCAGCAGCCGCTCGAATTGGGGGCATTGCCGCAGGAACAGTTCGTACTGCTCCTGCGTGCAAAACCCCATGACCTTTTCCACTCCGGCCCGGTTGTACCAGGACCGGTCGAAGAAAACGATCTCACCGGGGCCGGGCAGATGAGACACGTAACGCTGGAAATACCACTGTCCGGCCTCCCTCTCGGTGGGTTTGTCCAGGGCGACGACCCGGGCGCCGCGGGGATTCAGGCGTTCCATGAACCGTTGTATGGTCCCGCCTTTGCCCGCGGCGTCCCGGCCCTCGCAGATCACGGCCAGCCGCCCGCCGGTGTCCTTGATCCACCGCTGGAGCTTCAGCAGCTCGATCTGCAGCACGCGTTTGGTGCGCTCGTACTCCGCGCGACGCACTTTGCGGTCGTACGGGTAGTTCTCCTGCCAGGTACGGATGGGTCGCCCGTCCCCGTCGAGCAGGATGGGCTGCTCGGGCCGGCTGTCATCGACGGTCAGCCCATTCAGCAGCTCCTTTTCCGGGTCCACCGGGACCGCCTACCAGCGATACCAGCGCCCGCGCGTTCCGCTGGGTCCAGTGGAACGCATCACGAAACCGAGCAGCCACACCACGAGAACGATGACGGCTATCCACCACAGGGCCTTGAGTGCGAATCCCGCACCGAAAAGGAGCAGTGCGAGAAGAAGAACGAGAAGCAAGGGAACCATTGTTTTCCACCTCCGCTCCGCCGTATGCCCCGCTCCGGCGGACACACACGTCGGAGAGTCGACGGCAGGGCAAGGAAGAAAGACCGGCGCGGCGCAGGCATGAGCCGCGCGATGCGGGGCACAAGCACGGCACCCCCCTCTGGGACGGCGATCCGTCCCTCACCGACGGCCCCCTGCCGCTCTTCCCCCCGGCGGCAGGGGGCCGCTTCTCTTCCTCGGGCGAACACGCCGCGGCCCCCGTACTCCGCGCGGGAGTACGGGGGCCGGGGCGATGTCGCCGAAGGCGGCCGGGGCGGGTCAGCCCTCGGTCACGCCGAGCTTCTCCAGGATCAGCTCGCGCACGCGGGCCGCGTCCGCCTGGCCGCGCGTGGCCTTCATGACCGCGCCGACCAGGGCGCCGGCCGCGGCCACCTTGCCGCCGCGGATCTTGTCCGCGATGGCGCCGTTGGCCGCGATCGCCTCGTCCACGGCCGCGCCCAGGGCGCCCTCGTCGGAGACGACCTTCAGGCCGCGCTTCTCGACGACGGTGTCCGGGTCGCCCTCGCCCGCGAGCACGCCTTCGATGACCTGGCGGGCCAGCTTGTCGTTGAGGTCGCCGGACGTGACGAGCTCGGTGATGCGGGCGACCTGCGCCGGGGTGATGGGCAGCGCGTCCAGGGAGGTGCCGGACTCGTTGGCGTTGCGCGCCAGCTCGCCCATCCACCACTTGCGGGCCTGGTCGGACGGGGCGCCCGCCTCGGTCGTGGCGACGATGAGGTCGACCGCGCCCGCGTTGAGGATGGCCTGCATGTCCAGCTCGGAGATGCCCCACTCCTCGCGCAGCCGGTTGCGGCGCACGCGCGGCAGCTCCGGCAGCCCCTGGCGGAGCTCCTCGACCCACTCGCGGGACGGGGCGACGGGGACCAGGTCCGGCTCCGGGAAGTACCGGTAGTCCTCGGCCTCCTCCTTCACGCGGCCGGAGGTCGTGGAGCCGTCCTCCTCGTGGAAGTGGCGGGTCTCCTGGATGACCGTGCCGCCGGCGTTCAGCACGCCCGCGTGGCGGCTGATCTCGAAGCGGACGGCCCGCTCCACGGAGCGCAGCGAGTTGACGTTCTTGGTCTCGCTGCGGGTGCCGAACTTCTCGACGCCGTGCGGGCGCAGCGACAGGTTCACGTCGCAGCGCATCTGGCCCATCTCCATGCGGGCCTCGGACACGCCGAGCGCCTTGATGAGCTCGCGCAGCTCGGCGACGTACGCCTTGGCGACCTCGGGGGCGCGCTCACCGGCGCCGGTGATCGGCTTGGTGACGATCTCGATCAGCGGGATGCCGGCGCGGTTGTAGTCGAGCAGGGAGTGGGACGCGCCGTGGATACGGCCGGTGGCGCCGCCGACGTGCGTCGACTTGCCGGTGTCCTCCTCCATGTGGGCGCGCTCGATCTCCACGCGGAAGACCTCGCCGTCCTCCAGCTGGACGTCCAGGTAGCCGTTGAAGGCGATCGGCTCGTCGTACTGGGAGGTCTGGAAGTTCTTCGGCATGTCCGGATAGAAGTAGTTCTTCCGGGCGAAGCGGCACCATTCGGCGATCTCGCAGTTGAGGGCGAGGCCGATCTTGATGGCGGACTCGACGGCGGTGGCGTTGACCACCGGCAGCGAGCCCGGCATGCCGAGGCAGGTGGGGCACGTCTGCGCGTTGGGGTCGGCGCCCAGCTCGGTCGAGCAGCCGCAGAACATCTTGGTCCTGGTGCCGAGCTCGACGTGCACCTCGAGGCCCATGACGGGGTCGTAGGCGGCGAGGGCGTCCTCGTACGGCACCAGTTCGGTGATGACGGTCACGGTGAAACTTTCCCTCTCAGCCCAGCAGGACGTCGTCGTCACCGGCGCGCTTGAGCTCGCGCAGCAGGATGGCGAGGCCGGTGGCGATGGCGGCGGCGGACACGACGGCGTCGAGCAGCAGGAGCGTGTCGCTCTCACCGCGGGCCTTGCGCAGCTGCTTGACCACGCTGACGGCGCCGAACGCGGTGGTGCCGATGGACAGATACGTACCGGTCTTGGACTTCTTGAAGCCCTTGGCCTTGGTCAGTGCGCTCACAGCGACGGAGCCTCCTCCAGCAGCGGGTGGCCCCAGCGTGCCACGAAGGCGGCCTCGACGGCCGCACCGACCTTGTAGAGGCGGTCGTCCTTCATGGCGGGGGCGATGATCTGCAGGCCGACCGGGAGGTTGTCCTCCGGGGCGAGGCCGCAGGGCAGCGACATGGCGGCGTTGCCGGCCAGGTTGGTCGGGATGGTGCACAGGTCGGCGAGGTACATCGCCATCGGGTCGTCGGCGCGCTCGCCGATCGGGAAGGCGGTGGTGGGCGTGGTCGGCGAGACGATCACGTCGACCTGCTCGAACGCCTTCTCGAAGTCCCGGGTGATGAGCGTGCGGACCTTCTGCGCGGAGCCGTAGTACGCGTCGTAGTAGCCGGAGCTGAGCGCGTACGTGCCGAGCATGATGCGGCGCTTGACCTCGGGGCCGAAGCCGGCCTCGCGGGTGAGGGCGGTGACGTCCTCGGCGGAGCGCGTGCCGTCGTCGCCGACCCGCAGGCCGTAGCGCAGGCCGTCGAACCGGGCGAGGTTCGAGGAGCACTCGGACGGGGCGATCAGGTAGTACGCGGAGAGGGCCAGGTCGAAGGACGGGCAGTCCAGCTCGACGATCTCGGCGCCGAGCTCCTTGAGCAGCTCGACGGACTCGTCGAACCGCTGGAGCACGCCGGCCTGGTAGCCCTCGCCGCGGAACTGCTTGACCACGCCGACGCGCATGCCCTGCACGGATCCGTTGCGGGCCGCCTCGACGACCTGCGGGACCGGGGCGTCGATGGAGGTGGAGTCGAGCGGGTCGTGACCGCCGATGACCTCGTGGAGCAGCGCCGCGTCCAGGACCGTGCGGGCGCAGGGGCCGCCCTGGTCGAGGGAGGACGAGAACGCCACCATGCCGTAGCGGGAGACGCCGCCGTACGTCGGCTTGACGCCGACCGTGCCGGTGACGGCGGCGGGCTGGCGGATGGAGCCGCCGGTGTCCGTGCCGATGGCGAGCGGGGCCTCGTAGGAGGCGAGGGCGGCGGAGGAGCCGCCGCCGGAGCCGCCGGGGATGCGGGTGAGGTCCCAGGGGTTGCCGGTGGGCCCGTACGCGCTGTTCTCGGTGGAGGAGCCCATGGCGAACTCGTCCATGTTGGTCTTGCCGAGGATGACGACGTCGGCGGCGCGCAGCTTCTGCACGAGCGTCGCGTCGTACGGCGGGAGCCAGCCCTCCAGGATCTTGGAGCCGACGGTGGTCGGCATGTCCCGGGTGGTGAAGATGTCCTTCAGCGCGAGGGGCACGCCCGCGAGGGGGCCGAGCTTCTCGCCCTTGGCGCGCTTCTCGTCGACGGCGCGGGCCTGGGCGAGGGCGCCCTCGCGGTCGACGTGCAGGAAGGCGTGGACCTTCTCGTCGACGGCCTCGATCCGGGCGAGGTGGGCTTCGGTGACCTCGACGGCGGTGAGCTCGCCGGAGGCGATCTTCTCCGCGATCTCGGCGGCCGTGAGCCTGATGATGTCCGTCATGGTCTTAGTCCTCCCCCAGGATCTGCGGCACCTTGAAACGCTGCTGCTCCTGGGCGGGCGCGCCGGAGAGCGCCTGCTCGGGGGTGAGCGAAGGACGGACCTCGTCCGGGCGCATGACGTTGGTCAGCGGCAGCGGGTGGGAGGTCGGCGGTACGTCTTGGTCGGCGACCTCGGAGACGCGGGCGACCGCGCCGATGATGTCGTCGAGCTGTCCGGCGAAGTGGTCGAGCTCTTCGCCCTTCAGTTCCAGACGCGCCAGCCGGGCGAGGTGGGCGACCTCCTCGCGCGTGATGCCAGGCATGCAGCGATCCTCAGGGTGAGTGTGATGGTTTTGGCCCAATCCTATGGGGCCGGGCCCCGTGCCCGTGAAACGGTTTGCCGAGGGCGGTACGGAGCCGCCGGGCGCGGCGCCCGGCCGAGGGTCCCGTACGACAGCCCTACGGAACCACCTGGTCCGCGCTCTGGGGGGACGGGGGCGGCGGAGCCGGGAGTTCGGCCGGGGGCAGAGGGGCGGGGGCGGGGGTCTGGGGGTCGCGGGCGCGCAGCCAGGCGGTGGTTTCGGCGGGGGGCATCGCGGCGGCGACCAGCCAGCCCTGGACGGCGTCGCAGCCCAGGTCCCGCAGGCGCTCCCAGGTCTCGTCGTCCTCGACGCCCTCCGCGACGACGAGGAGGCCGAGGGAATGGGCGAGGTCGACGGTGCAGCGGACGATCTCGGCGTCCTCGTTGTCCACGGCGAGGCGCGCCACGAAGGAGCGGTCGATCTTGAGCTCGCTCACCGGGAGGCGGCGCAGGTGGACCAGCGAGGAGTAGCCGGTGCCGAAGTCGTCGAGCGACATCTTGACGCCGTGGCCGGTGAGGCCGGCGAGGGTGTCGGCGGCGCGCTGGGGGTCCTCCAGGAGGACGTGCTCGGTTATCTCCAGTTGCAGGAATCCGGCGGGCACCCCGTGGCGGGCCAGCCGGGCGGCGACGGCGCCGGCGAAGCCGGGGCTGTGGACGTCGCGCGGGGAGACGTTGACGGCGACGGGGACCTCCAGGCCCTGGGCGCGCCACTTGGCGACCTGGCCGAGGGCGGTCTCCAGGACGTACTCGGTGAGGTGGGGCATCAGGCCGGAGGACTCGGCGATGGCGATGAACTCGTCCGGGGGGACCCGTCCGCGCTCCGGGTGGACCCAGCGGACCAGGGCCTCCAGGCCGGCCACGTGCCCGTCGAAGCCGACCTTGGGCTGGTAGTGCAGCTCGACGTCGCCGGCGTCCAGGGCGCGCCGCAGGTCGCCGAGGAGGCCGAGCCGGTCCGGGGTGTTGGAGTCGCGCTTGGACTCGTACACCTCCACACCCGTGCGGTCCCGCTTGGCCTGGTACATGGCGACGTCGGCGCGCTGGAGGAGCCCTTCGGCGTCGCGGGCGTGGTCGGGGAAGACCGCGACGCCCGCGCTGGCCTCCAGGACGAGCGTGAGGCCGTCGAGGTCGAGCGGCGAGGACAGCTCGGCGGCCAGCTGCCGGGCCACCCGCTGGGCGCTGGTCGTGGAGTCGGCGGTGGGCAGGAGTACGGCGAACTCGTCGCCGCCGAGCCGGGCCGCCTCGGCGCCGCGCGGCAGCGCCAGCCGGAGCCGGTCGGCGATCTGGAGCAGCAGCCGGTCGCCCGCCAGATGACCGAGCGTGTCGTTGACCGACCGGAAACGGTCGAGGTCGATCAGGACCAGCGCGGCCCGGGCGCCCTCGCCCTCCGCGTCCTCCAGGGCGGTCCAGGTCCGCTCCAGCAGCCACTGGCGGTTGGGCAGCCCGGTCAGCGGGTCGCGCAGCTGCTCCTCGGCCCGCGCGCGGGCGATCCACAGCGTGGAGTCCAGCGCGATCAGCGGGACGGCGAACAGCGGCAGCAGCACCGGCAGGGAGACCGCGACCACGCAGATCAGCGGGGCGATGCCGAGCAGGGCGACCGCCACGAGCCCCTGGCGCAGCAGCGCGGTGCGGGCGGCCGTGGGCAGTCCGCCGCTCTGCGGGGCGAGCGTGTACCACAGCAGCAGCCGGGTCACCACCAGATACGCCGTGGCCGCCAGCGCCACCTCCGGTACGGCCTCGATCCCCCATTCGAGCGGTCGCCACGGGCGTTCGACGCTCGGTACGTCGCCGAAGGCGGCGAGCACCAGCGCCGCCGCCCCGATGCCGAGGATGTCCGCGGCGCCGTGCAGCAGCCCCTGGCGCCAGCGGTGCCGCCGGGCCACACCCACCAGGACGACGACGGCGAGGCTGACCAGCCCGGCCGGCACCCATCCGTACAGCAGCAGCACCGCGAGGGTCAGCGCGGCGCCCGAGCCGGTGCCGCCCCACCAGCGGTCGCGGCCCAGCGCCACCAGGTGGCCGACGATGATGCCGGTGAGCACGGCGAGCGACCAGCCCGCCGCGGCGCCGGGGAAGAGCGCGTGGCCGTCGCGGACCGCGCTGAAGAGCCCGGTCGCGAGGAGCAGTCCGGCCAGGACCACCACCATGGCGGGGAGCCTCGATGCGATGCCCTCGCAGGCCGCGTACACACACGGCCGTGAGACCGGGGCGGCACTCTCGGTCGGTTTCATTCCGTCCCTCTCACAGCCGGCTGTGCCGTTGCCACGTGATGGCCTGTTGTCATGCCACCACGGCCGAAACCGGACTCCGCGGCCGCGCACGACAGGCGCACGTCTCAACAGTAGGCCGCGGAAGGCTTCGACGGGCACCGCTCTACAGCTCTTGCCCGAATGCGACCCGGCCACCCTTATCCATCTGGTATGCGCTGAACGGGTGATGATTTCCCATCGTTCCGTGTCCGGAACCCGCCCTTTCGCTCCTACTGTTCGAGCGGGAGGGCGGCGTCCTTCGCCGCGTCAGGACCCTGTTCCAGCAGGACGGTGAAGCCGTCCTCGTCCAGAACCGGAAGCTTCAGCTGCATGGCCTTGTCGTACTTGGAACCGGGGTTGTCGCCGACGATCACGAAGGACGTCTTCTTCGAAACGGAACCCGTCACCTTCGCTCCGCGGCTCTGGAGCGCCTCTTTCGCGCCATCCCTGGTGTAGTTCTGCAGGGTGCCGGTCACGACGACCGTCAGCCCCTCCAGCGGGCGCGGTCCTTCGTCCTCCCCGGTGCCCTCCTCCTCCATCCGGACCCCGGCGGCCCGCCACTTGCGCAGGATCTCGCGGTGCCAGTCCACCTCGAACCACTGCTTGACCGAGGCCGCGATGGTGTCGGCGACGCCCTCGACGGCCGCCAGCTCCGCCTCGGTCGCCTGCTCGATGCGGTCGATGGAGCGGAACTCGCGCGCCAGCGCCTCCGCCGCCACCGGGCCGACATGACGGATCGATAGGCCCGTGATGATGCGCGCCAGCGGCCGCTGCTTGGCCGCCGCGATGTTCTCCAGCATCGCCAGCGCGTTCTTGCGCGGCTCGCCCTGCTGGTTGGCGAAGACCGTGACGATCTTCTCCTCGCCCGTCTTGGGATCCCGCTTGGGCAGCCCGCTGTCCTGGTCCAGGACGTACGCCTTGATGGGCAGCAGCTGCTCGATCGTCAGGTCGAACAGGTCGCCCTCGTCCCTCAGCGGCGGCTCGGCCGGCTCCAGGGGCCTGGTCAGCGCGGCCGCCGCCACATAGCCGAAGTTCTCGATGTCGAGGGCCTTGCGGCCGCCCAGGTAGAAGAGCCGCTCGCGCAACTGCGCGGGGCACGTCTGCCCGTTCGGGCAGCGAAGGTCGACGTCGCCCTCCTTCATCGGGCGCAGCGGCGTGCCGCACTCGGGGCACTCGGACGGCATCACGAACTCGCGCTCGGTGCCGTCCCGCAGGTCCACCACGGGGCCGAGGATCTCCGGGATGACGTCACCGGCCTTGCGCAGCACCACCGTGTCGCCGATGAGCACGCCCTTGGCCTTGACCACGTCCTGGTTGTGGAGGGTGGCGAACTCGACCTCCGAGCCCGCGACCGTGACCGGCTCCACCTGGGCGTACGGCGTGACCCGGCCCGTGCGGCCCACGCCCACGCGGATGTCGATCAGCTTGGTGTTGACCTCTTCCGGCGCGTACTTCCAAGCGATCGCCCAGCGCGGGGCGCGGGAGGTGGAGCCGAGGCGCCCCTGGAGGGGGATCTCGTCGAGCTTGACGACCACGCCGTCGATCTCGTGCTCCACGGAGTGGCGGTGCTCGCCGAAGTACGCGATGAACTCCCGCACGCCCTCGATGTCGTCGACCACCTTGTTGTGCCGGGCGGTCGGCAGGCCCCACTCGCGCAGCAGGCCGTACGCCTCCGACAGCCGGCTGATCTCCAGGCCCTCGCGGGCGCCGATGCCGTGCACCACCATGTGCAGCGGGCGGGTCGCGGTGATCTTGGGGTCCTTCTGGCGCAGCGAACCGGCCGCGGCGTTGCGCGGGTTGGCGAAGGGCTTGTCGCCGGCCTCCACCAGGCGGGCGTTGAGCTCCTCGAACTTCTCCATCGGGAAGTAGACCTCGCCGCGGATCTCGACGAGCTCCGGGATCCGCTCGCCCCGCAGCCGGTCCGGGACGTCCGCGATGGTGCGGATGTTCGGCGTGATGTCCTCGCCCGTGCGGCCGTCGCCGCGCGTCGCGGCGCGCGTCAGGCGCCCCTTCTCGTACGTCAGGTTCACGGCGAGGCCGTCGACCTTGAGCTCGCACAGGAAGTGGTACGCGGAGGTGCCGACCTCCTTGGCGACGCGGTCCGCCCAAGCGGCCAGCTCCGCGTCGTCGAAGGCGTTGTCCAGCGAGAGCATGCGCTCGCGGTGCTGGACGGCGGTGAACTCCGTCTCGTACGCCCCGGCGACCTTCTGGGTCGGCGAGTCGGGCGTCCGCAGCTCCGGATACTCCTCCTCCAGCACCTCCAGCGAGCGCAGCAGCTTGTCGAACTCCGCGTCGCTGACGACCGGCTGGTCCTTCACGTAGTACCGGAAGCGGTGCTCCTCCACCTGCTCGGCCAGCTGCGCGTGCTTCTCCCGTGCCTCGGCCGGCACCGCGTCCTGCTGTTCGACAGCCACCGTAATCCTCCCGTTGCCTACGTTACTCAGGGTTGTCCGCGAGCGATCTCGCCGCCCTGACGCAGTGGGCGAGCGCCGCCCGGGCGTACGCGGGCGAGGCGCCCGCCAGCCCGCACGACGGGGTGATCACCAGGGACTCCGCGAGAGCCCCCGGACGCAGCCCCAGCCTGCGCCACAGCGTCCTGACACCCATGACGCTACCGGCAGGGTCTGACAACGGGCCGTCGGTGGACCCCACCACGCCCGCGAACAGCTTCATGCCGCCCTCGGCCGCCTCACCGATCTGGTCGTCGTCACGCTCGGTGAGCAAGGAGAAATCGAACGAGATGCCCGCGGCGCCCGCCCGGCGCAGCAGCGCGAAGGGCACGTCGGGCGCGCACGAGTGCACGATCACCGGACCGTCGCTCACCCCGACGATGTCCCGCAGCGCGCCTTCGACCACCTGCCGGTCGACCGCCCGGTAGGTCCGGTAGCCGCTCGCGGTCCGCACCTGCCCGCGCAGGACGGCGGTGAGGGACGGCTCGTCCAGCTGCAGCACCACCCGCGCGCCCGGCACCCGGCGCCGTACGTCCGCGAGGTGGGCGCGCAGCCCCTCGGCCAGCGACGCCGCCAGGTCGCGGCACGCGCCCGGATCGCCGAGCGCCGCCTCGCCGCCGCGCAGCTCCAGCGCGGCGGCCAGCGTCCACGGACCCACGGCCTGGACCTTGAGCGGCCCCTCGTACCCCTGCGTGTACTCCTCCAGGGCGTCGAGGTCCTCCCCGAGCCAGGACCGGGCGCGCCGGGTGTCGCGGCCGGGGCGGTCGCTGATCCGCCAGCCGCTCGGCTCGAGGTGCGCGTACATCTCGACCAGCATCCCGAGGGTGCGCCCGATCATGTCGGCGCCGGGGCCGCGCGCGGGCAGTTCGGGGAGGTGCGGGAAGTCCTCGAAGGACCCGGTGACGGTCTTGACGGCCTCACGCGCGTCGCCGCCCGGCATGGACCCGACCCCGGTGGCCGGGCCCCAGCTGAAGTCGTTGTTCTCGCTCACCCGGGAAGCGTACGCGCCGGCATGAGGCGGCCCGTCGTCCCTACCGTCCCGGCCGCACCGTCAGGTCGTTGATCTCCGCGTCGCGCGGCAGGTCGAGCGCGGTGAGGATCGTGGTGGCGACGGACTCCGGGTCGATCCAGCGGGAGGCGTCGTACTCCTTGCCCTCCTGCTGGTGCACCTTGGCCTGCATGGGGCTGGCCGTACGGCCCGGGTAGACCGAGGTCACGCGTACGCCGTTCGCGTGCTCCTCGTGGCGCAGGGCGTCGGCCAGCGCCTTGAGGCCGTGCTTGGAGGCGGCGTACGCGGCCCACTCGGCGTGGGCGCTGAGACCGGCGCCGGAGTTGACGAAGACGACATGGCCCTGGGAAAGCCGCAGTTGTGGCAGGAGCAGCCGGGTGAGCTCGGCGGGGGCGAGCAGGTTCACGTCGAGCTGGTGGCGCCAGGTCTTGGGGGTCAGGTCGCCGACCGGGGCCAGGTCGACGACGCCCGCGATGTGCAGCAGCGAGTCGAGCCGGTCGGGGAGGGACTGGTGCGAGAAGGCCCAGGAGAGCCGGTCGGGGGTGGCGAGGTCGCCGACGAGCGTACGGGCACCCGGGTAGGCCTCGGCCAGCTCCTTGGCGCGCCCGGCGTCGCGGGCCAGCAGGACGAGGTCGTCGCCCCGCGCGTGCAGCCGTCGCGCGACCGCCGCGCCGATGCCGGACCCTGCCCCGGTGATCAGATGTGTAGCCATACGGGCCATGCTCGCACTACCGGACCGGCTACTGGATCCCGGCGGCCTCCTCCAGGTACGCGAGCGCGGAGACGCCGTCCTCCGCGAAGAACACCAGGTCGGTGAGGGGCACCGGCAGGAAGCCCTCGGCGTCCATCCGCCGGAACTGCTCCTTCAGGCCGTCGTAGAAGCCCGCCGCGTTGAGGAGCACCACCGGCTTGGTGTGCAGACCGTGCTTCTTCAGCTCCAGGATCTCGGTGGCCTCGTCCAGGGTGCCGGTGCCGCCGACCATGATGACGACGGCGTCGGACTTCGCGAGCATCAGCGCCTTGCGCTCGGCGAGGTCCTTGGCGACGACCAGCTCGTCCACGCCGCTCCGGGCCTTGTGCGCCAGGAACTCCACGGAGACCCCCACGAGCCGCCCGCCCGCCTCCTGGACCCCGTCCGCCACGACCTTCATCAGACCGGCGTCGGAGCCGCCCCAGACGAGCGTGTGACCGCCCTTGCCGAGCAGCTCGGCGAACTCGCGGGCGGGCGCGGTGTAGCGGTCGTCGAGGTCGGCGGCGGAGAGGAAGACGCAGATGTTCATGGCGCAACGGTACGGGGAATCGGGGGCCGGGTGCCGCCGTTGGACCGGTCATGACGACGACAGGACACCGCATCACCGTCGAGCCGGGCACGGACCACGTACGGGTCGTTCACGGGGGCCGGGTGATCGCCGAGAGCCGGCGGCCGCTGGTGCTGCGGGAGACGGGCTGCCCGGTGCGCTACTACCTGCCGCCGGCGGACGTACGGATGGACCTGCTGTCCCCCTCGGACACGCACACGTACTGCCCGTTCAAGGGGACGGCGTCGTACTGGTCCCTGGACGGTGCGAAGGACGCTGCCTGGGCGTATCCCGAGCCCAAGGCGGAGGTCGCCGCGATCAAGGACCACCTCTGTTTCTACGAAACAGAGATGGTGTGACACCGCGGCGATGAGTTTCGCGTCCGGCTCCGGTCTGCCCCCGTATGGAGAACCTGAACACGACGGTGCCGGAGTACGAGCGGCGCGGCGACGGACCGCCGCTGATCCTGGTGAGCGGGGCGCCCGGCACGGGCGCGGGTGAGGCGGCGCTCGCCCGGCTGCTGGCGCCGCGCTTCACCACGTACACCTATGACCGGCACGGCGGGGAGACCGACCTCGAGGACCTGGCGGCGCTCATCGCGCGGGCGGGCGGCAGCGCGTACGTCCACGGCACCTCCTCGGGCGGGGTGCTCGCCCTGGAGGCGGCCGCGGCGGGGCTGCCGATCCGCCGGCTGTCGGTGTACGAGCCGCCGTACGGGGCCGTCCCGGCGCCGGCCGAGCGGCTGGCCGCCGTCACCGCGCGCGTGCTGGTCCTCGACGGCGGCGCGAGCCCGGCCCGGACGCGCGACACGGCCCGCGCGGTCGCCGCGGCGGTGCCCCGCGCCCGGCACACCACCCTGACGGGCCAGATCCACGAGGTGGCACCGCAGGTGCTGGCGCCGGTGCTGCGGGGCTTCTTCGCGGAGGCGGCCGACTAGAAGCCGACGAAGAAGCCGACGAGGACCCGTCTTCCGGATCAGGCCGTCGTGGCCGGCTCCGGGGCGTCGCGGCGCGTGGTCGTCGCGATCGTCGCCGAGCCGACCACGCGGGTGCCGTCGTAGAGGACGATCGCCTGGCCCGGGGCCACGCCCCGGACCGGCTCGGCGAAGGTGACGTGGAGTTCGCCGTCGACCAGCTCGGCCGTCACCGGGGTCTCGCCGCCGTGGGCGCGGAGCTGGGCCGTGTAGGCGCCGGGGCCCGAGGGGGCCGTGCCGCACCAGCGGGGCTTGATCGCGGTGAGGGCGGTGACGTCGAGGGCCTCGGCGGGGCCGACCGTGACGGTGTTGTTCACCGGGGAGATGTCCAGGACGTAGCGGGGCTTGCCGTCGGGCGCCGGGTGGCCGATGCGCAGGCCCTTGCGCTGGCCGATGGTGAAGCCGTACGCGCCCTCGTGGGTGCCGAGCTTGGTGCCGGTCTCGTCGACGATGTCGCCCTCCGCCTTGCCGAGGCGCGACGCCAGGAAGCCCTGGGTGTCGCCGTCCGCGATGAAGCAGATGTCGTGGCTGTCGGGCTTCTTGGCGACGGCGAGGCCGCGGCGCTCGGCCTCGGCGCGGATCTCGTCCTTGGTGGTGAGCGTGTCGCCCAGCGGGAACATCGCGTGGGCGAGCTGCTTCTCGTCCAGGACGCCGAGGACGTACGACTGGTCCTTGGCCATGTCGGAGGCGCGGTGGAGTTCCCGGGTGCCGTCCTCCTTGGTCACCACGGTCGCGTAGTGGCCGGTGCATACCGCGTCGAAGCCCAGCGCGAGCGCCTTGTCGAGCAGCGCCGCGAACTTGATCTTCTCGTTGCAGCGCAGGCACGGGTTGGGGGTGCGGCCCGCCTCGTACTCGGCGATGAAGTCCTCGACGACGTCCTCGCGGAACCGCTCGGCCAGGTCCCACACGTAGAACGGGATGCCGATGACGTCGGCCGCGCGGCGCGCGTCCCGCGAGTCCTCGATGGTGCAGCAGCCGCGTGCGCCGGTGCGGAAGGACTGCGGGTTCGCGGAGAGGGCCAGGTGCACCCCGGTGACGTCGTGGCCTGCCGAAGTAGTGCAGCTTGTCGTCGCCGAGGACCGCCCTGATCAGGTCCAGGTCCCGGGCGGCGTCCACGGTGCCGACGTGGGGCAGCAGATCA
>NZ_JBEXNO010000035.1:0-83824 GCF_040611175.1 Streptomyces sp. NPDC003036
GGGGGCCCAACTCAGGGGCGCCCCCCCGGGGGGGGGGGCCCCCCCTTCTGTCACGTCTCGTGCCCAGTGGCGCCCGGCCGGTGCGCGGCCGGCGCCAAGGGGGGCTTACTTGCCCTTGGCGGCTTCCTTGAGCTTCGAGCCCGCGGAGACCTTCACGCTGTAGCCGGCCGGGATGTTGATCGGCTCGCCGGTCTGCGGGTTACGAGCGGTGCGAGCGGCACGGTGGGTGCGCTCGAAGGTCAGGAAGCCGGGGATGGTGACCTTCTCGTCGCCCTTGGCGACGACCTCACCGATGGTCTCGGCGAGCGCGGCCAGCACGGCGTCGGCGTCCTTGCGGGTCACCTCGGCGCGGTCGGCCAGGGCGGCCACCAGCTCACTGCGGTTCATGTTCTTACTCCCGTGTTCTTTCTGCCTGTGAGGCGTGCCACGCGGCGGAGCCGCATGTTGGGCACAGCGAAGCCGATGCTGCCAGGGCCCTTGGACAGTCCCCGGACCCGGGTCTGCTGTCAGACCCTCGCGCCCGAATACGCATCCTGCCCCCACCAGCGGCGGGAAAGCCAATCCGGCACCCTCCGGAGTCACACGAAAAGCGCCACTGGCCCGTCCTGGTGACGTTGGGTCGATCATGCGGGACTCCCCGGAGCCGAATCGCCACCCTAAAGGCCGAAAGGGCAGGTGTACGGCTCCGGGCCCGCGCGGCGCGCCGCGAACTCGGCGGGAACTCGGCGCGCCGGCTCCCGAGGGTCCGGCTTCCGGGGGTCAGACCGACGACGGCGCGCTGGAGGGCACCGTCGTGCCCGCCGCCTTGGCGGCGTCGCGCACGGCGCCCGCGACCGCGCCGGCGACCTTGTCGTTGAAGACCGACGGGACGATGTAGTTCGCGTTGAGCTCGTCCTCGGTGACGACCCCCGCCAGCGCGGTCGCCGCCGCGAGCATCATCTCGGTGTTGACGGTGCGCGACTGGGCGTCGAGCAGACCGCGGAAGACGCCCGGGAAGACCAGCACGTTGTTGATCTGGTTCGGGAAGTCGGAGCGTCCGGTGGCGACAACTGCCGCCGTCTGGCGGGCGATTGCCGGGTCCACCTCGGGGTCCGGGTTCGCGAGCGCGAACACGATGGCGTCGTCCGCCATGGCCGCGACGTCGTCGCCGTTCAGCACGTTCGGGGCGGAGACGCCGATGAAGACGTCCGCGCCGACCACGGCCTCCTTCAGGGTGCCGGTGACGCCCTCGGGGTTGGTGTTGTCGGCGATCCAGCGCAGCGGCGAGTCGGGGTCGGCGGAGACGAGGTCCTCGCGGCCCGCGTGCACGACGCCGTGGATGTCGGCGACGACGGCGTGCTTGACGCCCGCCGCGATGAGGAGCTTGAGGATGGCCGTACCGGCGGCGCCGGCGCCGGACATGACGACCCGTACGTCGCCGATGGCCTTGCCGACGACCCGCAGGGCGTTGGTCAGGGCGGCGAGGACGACGATGGCGGTGCCGTGCTGGTCGTCGTGGAAGACCGGGATGTCCAGGGCCTCGCGCAGCCGCGCCTCGATCTCGAAGCAGCGGGGCGCGGAGATGTCCTCGAGGTTGATGCCGGCGAAGCCGGGGGCGATGGCCTTGACGATCTCGACGATGGCGTCGGAGTCCTGGGTGTCCAGGCAGATCGGCCAGGCGTCGATGCCGGCGAACCGCTTGAAGAGGGCCGCCTTGCCCTCCATGACGGGCAGCGCGGCCTTGGGGCCGATGTTGCCGAGGCCCAGCACGGCGGAGCCGTCCGTCACGACGGCGACGGAGTTGCGCTTGATGGTGAGGCGGCGGGCGTCCTCGGGGTTCTCGGCGATCGCCATGCACACGCGGGCGACGCCCGGGGTGTAGATCATGGAGAGGTCGTCACGGTTGCGGATGGGATGCTTGCTCGCCATCTCGATCTTGCCGCCGAGGTGCATCAGGAACGTACGGTCGGAGACCTTGCCGAGCACGACGCCCTCGATGGAGCGCAGCTTGCCGACGATCTCGTCGGCGTGCGCGGTGGACGTGGCGGCGATCGTGACGTCGATCCGCAGCTTCTCGTGGCCGGATGCGGTCACGTCGAGGCCGGTGACGGAGCCGCCGGAGGACTCCACGGCCGTGGTGAGCTGGGAGACCGCGGTTCCGCTCGCGGGCACCTCCAGCCGGACCGTCATCGAGTACGAGACGCTGGGCGCCGTTGCCATGGCCGAGTTCCTCTTTCCCTAGCTACGTTGCTGCGCCGCACCGGCGGGTGGCCGGGCGGAGCCCTCCGATGGTCGCACCTACCTGTGAGTAACAGGTAATAGCGGTCATTTAGTTTTCGGAGTTTCGGAAACTAACTTCCACCATACGAGAAAGTGGCCTCTTGGCGGAAGCCCCAAGATCGCCGGACCCAAAAAGCAGCAGGTCCGTGTCATCGTCTGATGACACGGACCTGCTGCTCATGAACGCGAAGGGTGGCACCGACCCGCCATGCTCGCCTCGCGGCAAGTGGTCGCTCGAAGCGACTAAGGTTGGGCCCGGGGGCTTGGATCGAGCCGGTGCCACCCCCAGGCTAACAAACCACCCCGGGAAGTGATTCCCCTACGACCGGTTGACGGCGAAACGCCGCGCGGATCAGTCCCGGAGCAGGTCCGGAACCCCGTCCGCGTCCGGGTCGTCGCGCCGCCCGGACACCACCGTCAGCTGCTGCGTCGCCCGGGTGAGCGCCACGTACAGCACCCGCAGCCCGGCCGGCGACTCGTCGGCGATCTCCGCGGGTGAGACCACGACGGTCGCGTCGTACTCCAGGCCCTTCGCCTCCAGGCTGCCCAGCGCCACCACCCGGTCGCCCAGCTCCTGAAGCCAGCGCGCCGCCTGCCGGCGCCGCTCCATGGCCACCACGACGCCCACGGTGCCGTCCACGCGGTCCAGCAGCCGCCGCGCCTCCTCCCGTACGAGCTCGGCGAGGTCCCCGCCGTCCGGCAGGGCCACGAAGCGGGGCTCCACGCCCGTCGAGCGGACGGCGCGCGGCGCCTCCATGCCCGGCATGGCGAGCGCCAGCACCTTCGCGGCGAGCTCGGCGATCTCGGCGGGGTTGCGGTAGTTCACGGTCAGCTCGAAGCGGCGGCGCGGCCGGGTGCCCAGCGCCTCGTCGCGCGCCTCGGCGGCCTCGTCCGGCAGCGGCCACGACGACTGGGCCGGGTCGCCGACCACCGTCCAGGTGGCGTGGCGGCCGCGCCGGCCCACCATGCGCCACTGCATGGGCGTGAGGTCCTGCGCCTCGTCGACGATGACGTGGGCGTACTCGGTGCGCTCCTGCGCCAGCCGCTCGGCCCGCTCGCGCTGCGTCTCCTCCCGTACGGGCATGAGCTCCTCGAGGCCCGTGAGCTGGTCCAGCGGGTCGAGCTCCCGCTTCCTGCGCGGGCGCGCCGGGGCGCCGAGGATCGCCTGGAGCTCGTCCAGCAGGGCCACGTCGTGCACGGAGAGCTCCGTGCGGCGCAGCGAGCGGGCCAGGCGCCGCACCTCGCCCGGGTTGAGCACCCGCCGGGCCCAGCGGCCCAGCCGCTTCTCGTCGGCCATGGCGTCGAGCACGCGGCGCGGCGTGAGCTCGGGCCACCAGGCGTCGAGGAAGGCGATGAAGCTGTCCTCCGTCGTCACGTCCTCGTCGAAGGAGGAGCGCAGCTCGGCGGCGAGCTCCGGGTCGCCCGGGTGGCGCGAGGCCGCGCCCGACTTGGCGTACAGCGCGTCGAGCAGCAGCTTGCGCGCCCGCGGGCGCAGCAGGTTCACCGGCGCGGTGCCGCCGAGCGCGTTGTGGCGGATCCGGTTCAGCTCGTCGGCCTCCAGCTCCAGGCGCCGCCCGAAGGCGACGACCCGCAGCCGCTCGGGGGCCCCGCCCTGTTCCAGGGCCCCGCGCGCGGCCTTCCGCAGCACCTTGAGCATCCGCGAGGAGCCCTTGACGCGGGCGACGGCCGGCTCGTCGTACACCGTCGCCTCGGCGCCGTCGACCAGGCTGCCGACCGCGCGGATCGCCACCTGGCCCTCCTCGCCCAGTGACGGCAGGACGCCCTCGGTGTAGGCGACCAGCAGCGGGGTCGGCGAGACGATCAGGATGCCGCCCGCGTACCGGCGCCGGTCCTGGTAGAGCAGGTAGGCGGCGCGGTGCAGCGCGACCGCCGTCTTGCCGGTGCCGGGGCCGCCCTCGACGTACGTCACGGAGGCGGCGGGCGCGCGGATGACGAGGTCCTGCTCGGCCTGGATCGAGGCGACGATGTCGCGCATGGTGTGGCTGCGGGCCTGGCCGAGCGCGGCCATCAGCGCGCCGTCGCCGATCACCGGCAGCTCGGCGCCGTCCAGTGTCGCGGTCAGCTCGGGGCGCATGAGGTCGTCCTCGACGCCGAGGACCTTGCGCCCCTTGGAGCGGATGACGCGGCGGCGTACGACCCGGCCGGGCTCGACGGGCGTGGAGCGGTAGAAGGGCGCGGCGGCCGGGGCGCGCCAGTCGATGACCAGCGGGGAGTAGTCGGCGTCGAGGACGCCGATGCGGCCGATGTGGAGGGTCTCCCCGATCTCGGCCGTGTTGTCCGGTCTGACGGCGTCGTCGGCGGGCTCGACGGAGGTGTAGGCGCCGTCGGGGCCCTTCTTGCCGTCCTTGCCGCGCAGCAGGTCGATGCGGCCGAAGAGGAAGTCCTCGTACTCGTTGTTCAGCCGGTTGAGGTGGATCCCGGCGCGGAACACCTGCGCGTCGCGCTCGGCGAGCGCGCCGGGTGTTCCGACCTGGCCGCGCTTGGCGGCGTCGTTCATCAGGAACTCCGCCTCGTGGATCTTCTCCTCGAGGCGGCGGTACACCTGGTCCAGGTGGTCCTGTTCGATACCGATCTCGCGGTCACGGACCGTATCGACACCACCGACGGCTTCCTGCGCGGCCACCGAGGCCCCCTTCTGACGTGCATTGGGCAGCCGTCGAGCCTACGCCAGCGGGACCGTGAATGTCAGGCGGGTACCGTCACGAGCCGGTTCCCTTCGAACGTCCGCACCTCGAAGTGATCGATGTCGTCGCGCTCCATGGCGGCGCCGCCGTGGACGTACAGCGGGTTCCTGGCCGCCTTGTCGGGGCTGTCCGGGATGCCGTACCCCCACTTCGGGACGGACCAGGAGGTGATGATCTCCTCCTCGCCCGTCTTGGAGACGGCGATCAGATTGCACTTGAGCGGGCCCTTGACGTTCTTGAGCTCCAGCACGGTGTGCGTGCCCCAGGCCTTGCGCTCGGTGCCGACGGTGGCGCTGACCTTGGTGGTGGCGTCGGTGGCGGACTCCTTCTGCTCCATGTGGTGGAAGAAGGCGTCCTCGGCCGGGCTGGTCGGGTGGGGGTCGAGGGCGACGGCGGGCCGCCGGTCGTCGCCGGAGGACGTGACGACCACCGCGGTCGCGGGCCCGGCGATGATCAGGGCGGCCGCGGCGGCGATCAGATACCGCGTACGGCGGCGGCGCTGGGCGCGCTTGGCGGCGACCTCGTCGACGATCCGGTCGAACAGCTTGGTCTCGCCGCCGCGCAGCGGCTCCGGCATGGGCAGGCGCACCGGCTGGGCGGACGGTCCGGGACCCTCCGCGAGCATGGCCAGCATGGGCTCCATCCCGGAGAACTCCTCCAGGTGGTGGGCGCACACCGGGCAGCCGGCCAGATGCACTTCGAAGGCGGTGGCCTCGGCGTCGTCGAGAATTCCGAGCGCGTACGCGCCGACGGCGTCGTGCACCGACTCGTTCTCGTACGTCGTCATGCCGAGATCCCCCTCTCCTCCAGCGCGAGCTTCATGGAACGCAGTGCGTAGAACACCCGGGACCGGACGGTCCCGCTGGGTATGCCGAGCGTCTCGGCAGCCTCGTTGACCGTACGCCCCTTGAAATAAGTCTCGACCAATACTTCCCGGTGGGCCGGGCTCAAATCGTCGAGCGCGTCAGAGAGCGTCATCAGCCACAACGCCTTGTCGATCTCGTCCTCCGCGGGCATGACCTCGAGCGGCGACGGGTCGACCTCCTGCGGCCGGGCCTGCCGGCTGCGGTGGCCGTCGATGACGATGCGCCGGGCGACCGTCACCAGCCAGGGTCGGACGGAGCCGGTTGCCCGGTTGAGCTGACCGGCGTTCTTCCAGGCACGGATGAGTGTCTCCTGTACGACGTCCTCGGCGCGCTGGCGGTCGCCCGCGACGAGACGCAGTACGTAGGCGAGCAGGGGGCCGGCGTGTTCACGGTAGAGCGCACGCATCAACTCCTCGTCCGGGACGGAGGTGTTGTCGTTGCGTGGCGGCACAGCGCGATGCCGGGCCCGATGCGCTCCCCGACGGTCATCGGCCACGGCGGCATCCTTGCGCACCTGCACCTCCCGGTCGAGACCCTGTCTGAGTCGTTGTCGTTCATGACTACGGAGGCGGGAGGGATTCTTCTCAACGCGCGGGGATTCTTTTTTCGTTCGGGTGTCGGGCTACCCCTGCGGGGGCGGGTCGTCGTGGAGGATCCGCTGGTAGAGGTGGTGATCGCGCCAGGCGCCGTCGATGTGCAGATAGCGCGGGGCCGTGCCGATCCGCTCGAACCCGCTCTTGGCCAGGACGCGTTGGGAGGCGGTGTTGTCGAGCACGGTCCCGGCCTCGATCCGGTGCAGCCCGAGTTCCTCGCGGGCGGCCCGGCACACCTCCCCGACGAGCCGGGTGGCCAGCCCGCGCCCGGTGTGCGCGGCGTCGACCCAGTAGCCGAGGAAGGCGCTGCGGAAGGGGCCGAGCGCGATCCCCGAGAGCGTGGCGCAGCCGACGACGTCCTCCCCGTGGAAGGCGAGCCACATCCGGCTGCCGGGCGCGGTGAGCCGGGCGCGCTGCTCCTCGGCGGTGTAGTACGCGTCGGGCCTGCGCGGCTCCCAGGGGCGCATGTGCGCGCGGTTGCGGGCGAGGGCGGCGGCGAGCGCGGGGGCGTCGGCGGGGTCGGCGGGACGGAGGAAGATCGTCATGCCGCCACGTTAAGACCTCGTGAAGGGCTTACACGTCCGCGTACTTGGCGTCGCCGCCGGGGTCCAGGGCCAGCCGGTAGCCGCGCTTGACGACCGTCTGGATCAGCTTCGGCGCGCCGAGGGCCGCACGGAGCCGGGCCATCGCCGTCTCGACGGCGTGTTCGTCGCGGCCCGCGCCCGGCAGCGCGCGCAGCAGGTCGGCGCGGGAGACGACCCAGCCGGGGCGGCGGGCGAGCGCGTGCAGGAGGGACATGCCCGCCGGGGGCACGGGCCGCAGGTCTCCGTCGACCAGGACCGCGTGGCCCCGGATCTCGATGCGCCGCCCGGCGACGGGCAGGGTCCGGGCGCGGGCCGGGAGCTCCTGGCACAGCAGCTGCACCAGCGGCCCGAGGCGGAACCGCTCGGGCTGCACGGTGTCGATGCCGTGCGCCTGGAGCGGCAGGGCGGTGACGGGTCCCACGCACGCGGCGAGCACCCCGTGGTGCAGCGCGTCGAGCAGCTCGGGCAGCAGGCCCCGGCTCTCGGCGCGGGCCAGCAGCGAGGCGCCCGCCGGCGCGCTGGTGAAGGTCACCGCGTCCAGGGAGCGGGCCACGGCCGCGTCGATCAGCCGGTCCAGGGGCGCGAGGTCCTCGGGCGGCATCCACCGGTAGACCGGGACGACCACGACGTCCGCCCCGGCGTCCCGCAGCGCCTCCACGAAGCCGGGCAGCGGCTCGCCGTGCAGCTGGAGCGCGATGCGCCGCCCGGTGATCTCCTGGGCGAGGAGCCGCTCCAGGACCTCCGCCATGGAGTCCGAGGCGGGCGACCAGTCCTCGGTGAGCCCGGCGGCCCGGACCGCGCCCTTGACCTTGGGGCCCCGGGCGAGGACCTGCGCGCCCCGCAGGCGGGCGAGCAGGTCGTCGCCGTACCCCCAGCCGTCCGCGGCCTCCAGCCAGCCGCGGAAGCCGATCGCGGTGGTGGCGACCACGATGTCGGGTGCCTGGGCGATGAGGCCCTTGGTGGCGTCGAGGAGCTCGGCGTCGTCGGCGAGCGGCACGATCCGCAGCGCCGGGGCGTGCAGGACGGACGCACCGCGGCGCTGCAGGAGCGCGCCGAGCTCGTCGGCGCGGCGGGCCGCGGTGACGCCGACCGTGAAGCCGGCGAGGGGGCCGTGGGCGGGACCGTGCGGGGGAGCCTGCTCTTGCTCGTGCATGACACCAGAGGGTGGCAAGGGTGCGTGACGGTCCTGGTTCGCCGATATTTCTCCCCCGTTACGGACGTCCCCGGCAGTCATGTCCCGCTCACACCTCGGAGTAGCTGAGCTGCCGCTGCGCCGGGACCTCGGCCGGACGGCGAAGGTATACCGCCCAGGTGACGGCCAGGCAGGCCGCGTAGTAGGCGAGGAAGGCGACGAAGGCCGCGGTGCCGGTGCCGCCCGCCTGGAAGGACTGCCGGAAGGCGAGGTTGATGCCGAGCCCGCCGATCGCGCCGACCGCGCCGATCAGGCCCATCGCGGCGCCGGAGAGCCGGCGCCCGTACGCGTCGGCCTCCTCGTTCGCGAGCCCGAGCCCGTACGCCTTCCGCGTGAAGACCGCAGGGATCATCTTGAACGTGGAGCCGTTGCCGATGCCGCTGAGCACGAAGAGCGCGGTGAAGCCGACCAGGAAGACGGGGAGCGACTCCGTGACCGAGGCGTAGACGACGACCCCGGTGGCCGCGGCCATGGCGGCGAAGGTCGTCAGGGTGATGCGGGCGCCGCCGTGCCGGTCGGCGAGGGCCCCGCCGAAGGGCCGGATCAGCGAGCCGAGGAGGGGCCCGAGGAAGGTGAGGGACGCGGCCTGGAGCGGCGTACGGCCGAACTGCGTCTGGAGGACGAGCCCGAAGGCGAAGCTGTAGCCGATGAAGGATCCGAAGCAGCCGATGTAGAGGAACGCCAGGATCCAGGTGTGCGGGGCCCTGACGGCCTCCTTGACGGCGCCGGTGTCGTTCTTCACGGGCGCGAGGTTGTCCATGTACAGCGCGGCGCAGACGGCGGCGACGACGATCAGCGGGATGTAGACGCCGAGCACGATCCGCGGGTGGGCCGCGCCGGCGACGCCGATGACCAGCAGGCCGACGAGCTGGACGACGGGCACGCCGATGTTGCCGCCGCCCGCGTTGAGGCCGAGGGCCCAGCCCTTGCGGTGGAGCGGGAAGAAGGCGTTGATGTTCGTCATGGAGGAGGCGAAGTTGCCGCCGCCGACGCCCGTGAGCGCGGCCACGAGGACGAAGGTGGTGTACGAGGTCCCCGGCTCCATCACCGCGAACGCCGCGCCCGTCGGCAGCAGGAGCAGCAGCGCGCTGAAGACCGTCCAGTTGCGGCCGCCGAAGCGGGCGACGGCGAAGGTGTACGGGACGCGGATCACCGCGCCGACCAGCGTCGCCACCGCGATCAGGAAGAACTTGCCGGCGGGGTCGATCCCGTACTCCGGTCCCATGAAGAGGACCATCACCGACCACAGCGTCCACACGGAGAACCCGATGTGCTCGGAGAAGACGGAGAAGTACAGGTTGCGCCGGGCGACCCGCTCCCCCTCCTCCCGCCAGAAGGTCTCGTCCTCGGGGTCCCACCGCTCGATCCACCGGCCGCGCATCGCGTACCTCCGCTGCTGTCGTCAGGTCCTGCCGTCCTGAATCCCGTCAGGACCCGACGCTAGGGAGGATGCGTTTCAGCCCGGTCATGTGACGTGACCGGGCTGAAACCTTGCTCTCACCGGACGTGGAGGACGACGGTGAGGAAGACCGTCGTCCGTTCACTTTGTGCCGCGCATCTGCAGCATGTCCTCCTGGGGGAGCCAGGAGCCGGGGGGCCTGGTCAGCCATCTCTCCCGCTCGGCGAGGTCGGCGGCCGCCGCGCGCAGCGCGTCCACCCCCGGGTGCTTCAGCCCCTTCCGCCACACCAGGGAGACGGGCGAGAGCGGTACGGGACGGACGAGCGGCCGCAGCACCGTGCCGGGCATCACCGGAAAGTCCACGCCGACCAGCACGGGTGTGCGGTGTTTCTCCATCACGCGCCGGAACTCCTCGTGACCGATGGCCACGGGCGCGGGGGGCGCGATCTTCACGCCTGTGCCCTCGAACAGGCGCTCCGCCAGGTCGGTCCACTCCCGGGTCCCGGGGTTGCCGGCGCCGGCGTACACGAACTCCCCCGCCAGCGCCGCCACCTCCACCTCGGCGCGCTCGGCGAGGACGTGGTCCTCCGGCACGAGCACGGCCATCGGCTCGTACCGCACGGGCTGTGCCGACAGCCGGGCGCGGACGGCCGGCTCCAGGCCCGCGAACCGCCCGAAGGACACGTCCAGTCCCCCGGCGAGGATCTTGGCGGCCGCGCCGGTCAGCCCGCTCTCGAACCGGGCCATCAGCTCGCAGTGGGGCGCCAGTTCGCGGGCGCGCGCCAGGACCCTGCCGGTGATCATCCCGTCGCTGTTGAGGTCCACGAGCAGCGGCCGCGCCTCGTCGACGAAGGCCGCGCCCAGCTCGTCGTACGCCGCCAGCACCGCCTGCGCGTACGGCACCAGCCGCTCGCCGTCCCCGGTGAGCGCCACCTGCCGCGTGGTCCGTACGAACAGCTCCGTGCCCAGCTCCCGCTCCAGCCGCCGGATGTCGCGGCTGAGCGCCTGCTGGGCGACGTACAGGCGGGCGGCGGCGCGGGTGAAATGGAGTTCGTCGGCGACGGCGACGAAGGCGCGCAGGAGTCGTGGGTCTATGTCGTGGGCCACGCGCCGAATTTACAACGCAGGTGCGTCAATCGGTCCCCATCAGGTGTTGGACCGCCGGACCCGGTGGCGGCGAGGCTCACGCCATGCCGCACTCCACCCTTTCGACCACCCGGCCGATGCAGCGCTACGCCCGGCTCTTCGCGCTGCCCGGCACGCGCGCGTTCACCGTCGGCAACCTGATCGCACGGCTGCCCATGGGCATCTTCAGCGTGAGCGCCGTCATCATGATCGCCGGGGCCTACGGCTCGTACGCCCTCGCCGGGGCCGTCACCGCGACCGGCCTCGCCGCCACGGCGGTCGTCGCCCCGTTCACGGCGCGGCTCGTCGACCGGTACGGGCAGGCGCGCATAGCCGTGCCCGCGACCCTGGTCGCCGCCCTCGGGCAGCTCACCATGATGGTGTGCGTCCACATCCACGCGCCCGCCTGGATGCTGTTCGCGGCGTACGCCGCGACGGCCACGATGCCCAACACCGGCGGCATGTCCCGCGCGCGCTGGGCCCACCTGTACCGGGACGACCCGGCGGCCGTCCACACCGCGAACGCCTTCGAGCAGGCGGCCGACGAGCTCTGCTTCATGCTGGGCCCGGTCCTGGCGGCCTTCCTGTGCGCCGCGCTGTTCCCGGAGGCGGGCACCCTGACCGGCACGGTGCTGCTGGTGACGGGTGTCCTGATCTTCGCAGCGCAGCGCTCCACCGAGCCGCCCGTCACACCGCGCACGGGCCGGGCCCGCACCCCGCTGCGTACGCCCGGCATGCCCGCGCTGCTGGCGGTGTTCCTGGCGACGGGCGCGGTATTCGGATCGATGGAGGTCGTCACGCTCGCCTTCGTGGACGGCCCGTCGGCCGGCCTCGTACTGGCTCTCCAGGCGGCCGGCTCCTGCGTGGCGGGCCTGGTGTACGGCTCGGCGGCGGCACCCGCCGGCGACGTCCGCCGCCGCCTGCTCGGCTGCCTCGCCGCGATGACGGCCCTGATGTCCCTGCCCCTGCTCGCGGCGTCCGGCACGAGCTCCCTGCTCGCCCTGGCGGGCGCCCTGCTGCTGGCGGGCATGGCGACGGCGCCCACGATGGTGACGGGCATGACCCTGGTCCAGCGCCTGACCCCGGCCGGGCAGCTGAACGAGGGCATGACCCTGGCCGTGACGGCCCTGCTGGGCGGCATAGCGGCGGGCTCGGCGGCCGGCGGCTGGACGATCGAACACGCGGGCGCGACGACGGCGTACACGGTCCCGATCACGGCGGCGGGCCTGGCACTGCTGCTGGCGCTGGCGCTGACGCGCAAGAGGGGGTGACCGGGGGCAATTTCCCGTACTGGCCGGTCACGACTGGAGGAAGCGGCATGATTTCGCCCACGTGCCCCCACATCCACCTCCAGGCCCCGCCCGAACAGGAGACCCGTGTCCGACAACACCACGCCCCTCCCCCCGGCACCCCCGGCCATGCCCCCCGGCCCGCCGCCCGCCAAGCAGCCCCGCCGCTTTACGGCCGGCGCCGTCAAGGCGATCGCCGCCACCGTCGCGGTCGCCTCCCTCGTCACCACCGCGGTCTTCACCGGCCTCATATGGGCGCAGCACTCCGACACGGTTGCCGAGTACGAGGGGCAGCACCGCCTCTACACGTGCGCCAGCGCCCACGCCGACCCCAAGACCTGGGGCGAGGACACCGACGGCCTGAACTGCCACGAGCTCTACGACATGTCCAAGAAGGCCTGGGACGACACCTACGGCGTCAACCACCCAGCCAACCGCCCGTCCGACGAGGACGAGGACGACACCGACAGCAGCACCGACACCACCGGCATGACGTACGAGGAATGCCTCTCCGACCCCGACACCACCCTCGCGGACTGCAAGGCCCTCTCCGACGCGCCGTGACCCACCCGGCCCCGGCCCCGGCACCCTGGCGGGGCCGAGCCGCTACGCCGCCTTGAGCGCGGCGACGTGCCGGGCCCGCTCCTCCAGGTCGCGCGCCGCGTTGAGCCCTCGGTAGTGGGGCAGCTCCTTCAGCATGGTCCTGAGGTGCGCGTCCCCGCGCGCCGACGAGACCACCATGTGCTCGTCCAGGAAGGCGCCCCATGTCCGGCAGGCGGCCTCCACGTGCCTCATGCGGAACTGCCGCTCGGCGATCACACCGAGGCAGTGCAGGCGCCCTTGCCGCTCCTGCGGCGACCGAGCCGCGTTGGACCGCCGCAGCGCCTGGACGGACCCCTCCCCGTCACCCAGACACCAGCGGACGTGTGCCTCATGGAAGTGGAACGCGGCCTCGTCGTACCCGCCCACCGCGTCCCGCCGGTTGTCCGCCCGCGCCAGTGCGGTCTCGGTCTCTCCCAGCCGGGCGAGCGCCGCCCGTCGGTCCTTCACCATCGCCGAGGCGTGCGCCTGCTGCCCCCGCAGGAACGCCACCAGGCGTGGCCCGGCGGAAGGCGCGGCCTCGGCGGCGGAGTCGGCCAGCTCCAGCGCCTTCTCGCCGTACCCGAGGTGGGAGGCCTGAAGTGACATGCCGCGCAGAGTACGGCAGTACGTGACGTGGTCCTCCGCCTCACCCGCGAGCTTCAGCGCCTCCAGGTAGTAGCGCTGCCCGAGCCCCTGCTTCTCCTCGTACATGGCCATCCACCCGGTGAGGTACACGAGGTCCGCGGCAGCCGCCCGCATGTCCCTCACCACCCGTTCCGTGCCGGAGGCCCGCAGGTAGGTGCCGACGGTGTTGGTCAGGAACGCGGCCGCCATCGGGCGGGCGTGCCCGGCGCCGATCTCGTCCAGCATCTCCGCCACCTTGTCGGTCATCTTCCGGACGGTTTCCACATCGGAGGCGCCGATGCGCACCGTACGTCCGGCAGCCGCCGCCTCCACCCGCCCGGCCACGTCGTCGAAAGACGGCACCGCCAGGGTGACCGCGTACATCCCGGTACCCAGGACGCTCCGCCTGGACGGGTCCATATCCGCGCGGCTCAGCTCCACCACCCCGGTCACCACGTCGGGATCCTCTGCCGCACCGGCCTCCCAGCCGAGCTCCGCCGACGTCACGGGGCGCCGGAGGGCCCGTGACAGCGCCTCGGCGACCGCCGGCCGGGCCTCGGGCCTGGGCACCGAGCCCTTGATCCAGTGCGACACGGTGGTCTTGTCGTAGTGCAGGGACAGCCCGAGTTCCCTGCCGGCCAGGTTGACCCGGCGGGCGAGCTGCGCGTTTCCCAGTCCGGCCTCGGCCATCAGCCGCGACAGGGACTGGTTCGGTGTTCGCGTCCGTGCTGCCATGCGAGGAACCCCCAGCGTTCAACCGGTTCAACCTGTGGGCCAGTGTGCTCCGTTCTCTCCGGGGCCGTACCCGAGTTGGATGAATGACAGCCGTTCGGAACCCGCCAATTGCGGCAGCACCACTCAACGAGGTGACCCACGAATGACGACGACGGACGTATCCCGTCCCGCACTGCCCCTTCGCAACCCCGGCGATGCCCTGTCCGCCCGCACGATGGCCATCGCCGAACACGGTTGGCACACCTTCGTTCAGCGGCACCGGCCCGCAAGCGAGGGCACCGAGACCGCGCCGGTACGGGCGGAGGAGTGAACAGGATGCAGACACCCCGCGTCTCCGCCCCCCTCCGGGTCGGAGACACCGTCACCGGCCGTACGTACGTCTCTCCCGAGGACAAGGGCCGGGAGCAGCCCCAAGAGATCACCGGCACCGTCGTCCAAGTCGGCTCCGGCTTCGCGGGAGTGGACGCCGAGAAGGCGTTCGTCTGGGTCAGGCTGCCGGACTGCACAGAACGCAAGTGCCTCATCCGCGATGTCCGCCGAGCGGACGAGCGGTCCCTCAAACGCTCGTACGGCCCTGCCGGCCCATGGACGTCGTCCGCCACACCCACCCCTATGAAGGAGACACCGTGACAGTGACAAGTCCGTGGGCATCCCGCCGACTCCGGCCGTACCCGACCACGGTGAAGCTGCCGTTCAGCACCGTGGAGATCGACCCGGCCACCCAACTCGGCGTGTTCCGCGACAGGCACGGCCGGGTGGTCGACATGGGCAGGCACGGAACCAGTTCCGCCACGGAGACCTCCACCTCGACCAACCTCGATTCCCAGCCCGACCAGGGCCATGACCAGGACAACCAGCAGGACTGATGGACGTGACCGAGGAGAGGCCGGTCCTGGTGGCCACCGAGTCGGCCGACATCACCGCCGACATGGTGATCGCCCACCTCAACCGGCGTGGGGTGCCAGTGGTCAGGTTCAACCCCGCCGACATGGGCGACGGCCGCCTCACGGTCTCGGCCCGGTTCGGTACCTGTCCGGTCCCCGTGGCCGGACAGGTCCGTACCCCGTCCAGGGCCGCCGACCTGGAGCGCATCCGGGCTGTGTACTGGCGCCGGCCCGTGTGGCCCGCGTTCGAGGGCCTGGCCGACGCCGACGCACGGTTCGCTGCCGCCCAGGTCCGCCATGGGCTCGGCGGCACCCTCTATGCCGTGGACGGCGTGCGGTGGGTCAACCACCCGCTCCGGAACGCCGCCGCCGACTACAAGCCCGCACAGCTCGCCCTAGCCCGACGGCTCGGCCTCACGATCCCCCCGACGCTGGTCACCAACGACCCGGACGAGGCCCGGGCGTTCATCGCCGCCCACGGACAGGTGATCACCAAGACGCTCAGGTGGACCCCGTACGAGCGCGACGGTGTCGGTCTCACAAGCTGGGCGGAGCCGGTCACCGCCGAGGAGGTGGACGACACGCTCCGGATCACGCCACACCTTTTCCAGGTTCGCGTGGACAAGGTCGCGGACCTCCGGGTCCAAGTTGTCGGCGGGCACGTGTTCGCGGTGCGTATCGAATCCGGTCTGCTGGACTGGCGAAGGGACTACTCCGCGCTCACCTACTCCGTCGTGGACCTCCCGGACCGCCTCGACCGGACACTGCGCCACTACCTGGATCGCTTCGGTCTGGCCTCCGGGTCTTTCGATCTCGCCGTGGACCGCGACGGCGTACCGCACTGGCTGGAGCTGAATCCGAACGGCCAGTGGGGGTGGCTGGAGGAGAGAACCGGCTTGGAGATGGCCGCCGCGTTCGCCGCATTGCTCAGTGAAGGAGACCTTGATGCCCCTGCCCGAAACCGCCGCTGACCGGCGCGCACTCGCCGACCGGCTGGAGGCGGCCGGAGCCCTGCGGAGCCCGCAGTGGCGGGCGGCGGTCGAAGCCGTGCCCCGTGAGCTGTTCCTCAATCCCGGCGTGTTCCTGCCCGCCGGAAGCGGACATTGGCGCCCAGTCACCGCGCTGGGCACCGACCCGGAGGACTGGGCGGAGATCGCGTACAGCGATCGGTCCCTGGTCACGCAACTGGACGGGCACCTCACCGCCGACCAGGCCGTCGGCCCGGTCAGCGGAGTGCCCACGTCGTCCTCCACCACCCCGGTCACCGTGGTGTCCATGATCGAGGACCTGGAGGTGGAAGACGGGCACTGCGTGCTGGAGATCGGTACCGGCACCGGTTACTCCACGTCCCTTCTGTGCCACCGCCTCGGCGAGGACAACGTCACCACCATCGAAGTGGACCCCCAGGTGGCCGCCCGCGCCGACGCCGCCCTGGAGGAGGCCGGGTTCTCCACGTGGACCGTGTGCGGTGACGGACTCCTCGGCCACCCCCGCCGCGCGCCCTATGACCGGGTGATCGCCACCTGTGCCGTGCGCCGCATCCCTTACGCCTGGGTCAGACAGACGAAGCCCGGCGGCTTCATCCTCGCGACGGTCGGCTCCTGGGCGTACGGAACCGGCCTCGCCAAGCTCACCGTGAACGAAGACGGCTCAGCGGAGGGCAGCGTCATCGGAAAGTCGTCCTTCATGCACGCCCGGTCCCAGGCCCCCCAGCCGCCGGCCGGTGATCTGTCGGCCCGTACCGCCTACGCCGACAGCGAGCGGGCGGTGAAGGTGCCCCCGACCGTGCTGGAGGAGTGGATGCCCGCCTTCCTCGCCCAGCTCGCAGCGCCCGGCGCTCATGTCGTCCGCGCCACCGGCGGAGACGGCGACCGGCACCTCTACGTGTTCGATACCGAGCGGGAGTCGTTCGCCGCCTTCATGGAGCATGGTTCCGGCTGGACCGTGCGGCAGGGAGGCCCCGTGCCCCTTTGGGACGACATCGAGCGGGCGCTCATGGAGTGGCGGCAGGCGGGGAGCCCAGGCATCGAATCCGTACGGCTCCGCATCACGCGCGGCGCCCACACCTACGCGATCGGTGATCACACGCGCCTGCGCTGGGAGCACCGAGCCGTCTGAGGACCGGTCCCGGCCATGACGAAGGCCCGGCCGTCATGACAACGGCCGGGCCTTCGCCCACATGGGATGTCGGGGTCCGGGGGCGTGTGGCCCCCGGGGCTCCGGTGAGTGGAGATGGCGGGAATCGAACCCGCGTCCAACGGTGCAGAATCAGGGCTTCTCCGTGTGCAGTCCGCTGCGCTTTTCTCGGCCCCGGAGATCACGCGGACAAGTCTCCGACGGGCTCAGTCACTGTTTGGTTTCCCTCTACACCCCGTGACCGGGCCTAGAGGTTTAGTTCCCTAGCTGATGCCAGGATCCGGGTCGGGAACAGCCCCGGGCTGACACTTCGCAAGCTCGCTACTTAGGCAGCGAGGGCGAAGGAATCGCGCTTGGTGTTGGCGATTATTGGTTGCGACATATGGTTTACGAGATCATTGCCGCTTCCTCGACACGCTTCCCCTGCTTCGACATCCGCTGTCGAAACCGATCATCCCCATGTTGATTTTTCAATCTGCGCCCCTGCCGTGAGGGGCAGGTGCCATCGTACGGGATCAACGCCGGACGGTGCCAGCTTATTTCCCGCGACCCGTGACGTGCGTCACACGGGTCAGCCCCGCTGGCGGCGCCGGACCGCGGAGATCGCGCGTTCCGCCTCGCGGCGGTCCTGCTTCTCGCGGAGCGTCTGGCGCTTGTCGTACTCCTTCTTGCCCCGCGCCAGGGCGATCTCGACCTTCGCCCGCCCGTCCTTGAAGTACAGCGACAGGGGCACGATCGTGTGGCCGGTCTCCTGGGACTTGGACTCCAGCTTGTCGATCTCGACCCGGTGCAGCAGCAGCTTCCGCTTGCGCCGCGCGGAGTGGTTGGTCCAGGTGCCCTGGCTGTACTCCGGTACGTGGACGTTGTGCAGCCACGCCTCGTGGCCGTCGATCTGTACGAAGCCGTCCACCAGCGAGGCCCGCCCCTGGCGCAGCGACTTCACCTCGGTGCCGGTCAGCACCAGACCGCACTCGTAGGTGTCCAGGATGTGGTAGTCGTGCCGCGCCTTCTTGTTCTGCGCGATCAGCTTGCGCCCTTTTTCCTTAGCCATAGTGCGGCCATTTTCGCACTACGAGGGGGTACCGAGGCCACTCAATACCGTGCGCGCCCGCTCCTCCGCGCGGCTCGGCGCCGTCACGTCGGGGGTGACGCCCCGCCCGTCCACGACGTGCCCGGCGGGGGTGCGGTAGTGGCCGACGGTCAGCTCGGCGACGGACCCGTCCGGGAGCCTGCTGGGCATCTGCACGGCCCCCTTCCCGAAGGTCCGGGTGCCCACCGTCACCGCGCGGCCCCGGTCCTGGAGGGCGCCGGCCAGCAGCTCGGCCGCGCTCATGGTGCCGCCGTCCACGAGCGCCACCAGGGGCCGGCGGGTATCGCCGCCCGGCTCGGCGTACAGCGCCTTCTCCTCGCCGTGAACGTCGTACGTGGCGACCAGCCCGCCGTCCAGGAACGCGGACGCGACGGAGACCGCCTCGGAGACCAGGCCGCCGCTGCTGCCACGCAGGTCCAGGACGACTCCCGCGCCCGCGGGCGCCTCGCGCACCGCGCGCCGGACCCGCTCGCCCGTGCCCTTGGTGAAGGCGGCCACCTTGATCCGTACGATCCGCGCGGCGCCGTCGCCGTCGCCGAGCGGCTGGACGGTGACGTCCTCGGTGGCCAGCCGCGCGCGGCGCAGGGTCTGGGTCCACCCGCGGGTGCCGCGCTCCAGCCCGAGGACCACGGGCGTACCGGCGTCGCCGCGCAGCAGGGCGACGACCTCGGAGACGGAGCGGCCCCCCACCGGGCGGCCGTCGACGGTACGGAGGCGATCGCCCGGTTTCAGGCCGGCCTTGGCGGCGGGGCCGCCGGGCTGGACGCGGGCCACCTCGACCCGGCCGTCCTCGTCGCGCCGGGCCGACAGGCCGACGCCGGTGTACGCGCCGTCGAGGGCCTGCTCGAACTCCTCGTACTCCCGCCGGTCGTAGACCGCTCCCCACCGGTCGCCGCTGCGGCTGACGACCTCCTCGGCGGCCTTGGCGGCGGACTTGCCGTCCGCCATGGCCTCCCTCGCCGCGCGGGCGAGCTCCTCGCGGTCGACGGTGGACGGCTTCTCCGCGGAGGGCGCCGCGGAGCGTGCCGCGGGCCGCGGCTCGGGCGTGCGCTCCTCGTCCTGCGGAAGGCAGTTGGTGACCGCCGCGGCCGCGACGACGGTGGCGAAGACGAATGTCAGGGCCGCCCCGCGGCTGCGGGCGCCGCGGGGCCGGGTACAGAACTCGGGGCCCAGCATGGCGCCCACTCTAGGACAAGCGAAGGGCGCCGCACGGTGGTTGACCGCACGGCGCCCCGGGGCAATCGTCACACCTTCAGGTACTTGCGCAACGCTATGGCAGCGGCCAGGGACGGCATCAGCAGGCCGATGACCACGACGAACGGCAGCACCGCGAACACCGCGTCCCAGCCGATGAAGTTGACCAGCGGCATGGACTCGGCGAGCCGGAGCCCCGCGTCGATGAGGAAGTACCGGCCCACCACCAGCAGGACGCAGGCGACCACGCCGCCCAGCAGGCCCGCGACGGCGGCCTCCATGATGAACGGCATCTGGATGTAGAAGCTGGAGGCGCCGACCAGCCGCATGATGCCCGTCTCGCGGCGCCTGCTGAACGCCGACACCCGCACGGTGTTGACGATCAGCATCAGCGCGATGACGAGCATCAGGCCCATGACGCACAGCGCGGCGACGTTCATGCCCTTCATCATGTTGAAGAGGTTCTCCAGGATGCCGCGCTGGTCTTGGACGGAGTGCACCCCCGCCCGCCCCGCGAACGCCGTGGCCACCACCTGGTACTTCTCCGGGTCCTTGAGCTTGACCCGGAACGACTCCTGCATCTGGTCGGGCGTGATGATGCTGGCGATGGCGGTGTCGCCGTACTGGTCCTTGTAGTGCTTGTACGCCTCGTCGGCGGTCTCGTAGTGGACCGAGTCGACGATGTCCATCTTCTTGAGGTCGGTCTTGATCTCCTCGCGCTGCTGCGCGGTGACGGCGCCCTTGGCGCAGGTGTCACCGGACGCCGCGTCGTTCTTGTTGCAGAGGAAGATGGAGACGTTGACCTTGTCGTACCAGAAGTCCTTCATCACGCTGACCTGCTCGCGCATGAGCAGCGCACCGCCGAAGAGCGCGAGTGACAGGGCCACGGAGACGATGACGGCGAACGTCATCGTGAGATTGCGACGGAGGCCGACACCGATCTCCGAGAGTACGAACTGGGCGCGCATCGCGTGCGTTCAGCCTTTCTTGCTGCTGGTGCTGCTGGAGCTGCTGCTCAGTGCTGGTAGCCGTAGACGCCGCGCGCCTGGTCGCGTACGAGACGGCCCTGCTCGAGCTCGATGACGCGCTTGCGCATCTGGTCGACGATGTTCTGGTCGTGGGTCGCCATGACCACCGTCGTACCGGTGCGGTTGATCCGGTCCAGCAGCTTCATGATGCCGACGGAGGTCTGCGGGTCCAGGTTTCCGGTCGGCTCGTCGGCGATGAGCAGCATCGGCCGGTTGACGAACGCGCGGGCGATGGCCACACGCTGCTGCTCACCACCCGACAGCTCGCCGGGCATGCGGTCCTCCTTGCCGCCGAGGCCGACCAGGTCGAGCACCTGGGGTACGGCCTTGCGGATCTCGCCGCGCGGCTTGCCGATGACCTCCTGGGCGAACGCCACGTTCTGGGCGACGGTCTTGTTGGGCAGGAGCCGGAAGTCCTGGAAGACCGTGCCGAGCTGGCGGCGCATGTGCGGCACCTTCCAGTTGGACAGCCGGGCGAGGTCCTTGCCGAGGACGTGCACGGTGCCCTGGCTGGCGCGCTCCTCGCGCAGCAGCAGCCGCAGGAAGGTGGACTTTCCGGAGCCCGAGGACCCCACCAGGAAGACGAACTCGCCCTTCTCGATCTCCAGGGAGACGTCCCTGAGCGCGGGGCGGTTCTGCTTCGGATAGGACTTGGAGACGTTGTCGAATCGGATCACGGGTGCACCACGGTCGGCCGGGAGTAGGTGTGCGTGACCATACGCGACTGGCGATGGCCCGCGCAGTCGCCGTATACCCTTGCACCTTTTGTCCCGGCGCCTCCGCTCGCGTGCGCCCGGCTCCGCCCCCCTCCACCGGGTGGGGCGCGCCTAAATGCGCCGGACCTGGCAGAGTGGTAGGGGGAACGGATGCGTTTCCGTGAGCGTTGTGCGGAGAGAACTGTGTGCACAGTCCGCGTCTGCGGCTCCGCCGCGCGGGAGGAGGAAAGCGCATGACCTATGACCGACTGGTATGCGCGAACTGCGCGGCGCCCGTCAGCGAGGGCCGGTGCCCCGTCTGCCGGGCCAACCGGGAGCGCCTCCAGCAGGAGGGGCCCTTCGGCGGGCTCAGCCCGGCGGCTCTGCTGACGCTGCTGGTCGTCCTGGTCGCGATGGTGGCCCTGCTGGCCGCCACGGCCCAGCAGACGGCGTAAGGCTTCGCCCGGCCCCTTCGCGGCGGGCCGGGCAGGGGAAGGGCCCCGGAAGGCCGCTCAGCGGCTTTCCGGGGCCCTTCCTGTGTCGTATCCCGTTACCGGGTTACCGACCGGTTTCAGACGGCCGTACGGCCACCGGCGACGAGGCGCGGCAGCATGCGGAAGCCGATGCCACCCGCGATCATCGTCGCGGCGCCGACCAGCAGGAACGTGGTCTCGGCGGCGCCGGTCTCGGCCAGCTCGCCGGTCTCGGCGGTGCCGGTCTCGGCCAGCTCCTCCTTGGCCTTGCCCTGCTCGACCGGCTTCGAGCCGGCGGAGTCGGTGTCGGTGTTGTTCGCGCACTCGGCGCCGTCGAGGTCGACGGCGCAGGTGCCGGCGTCGCCGGTGGTGGAGCCACCGGTCGCGGCCGCGCCACCGGAGGTGGAGCCGCCCTGGTCGCCACCGGTGGTGCCGCCGTTGCCGCCGGAGGTGCCGGTGCTGCCACCGTTGCCGCCCGTGGCACCGCCGTTGCCGCCGGTCGCACCACCGTTGCCGCCCGTGGCGCCACCGTTGCCGCCGGTCGCACCACCGTTGCCGCCCGTGGCACCGCCGTCGCCGCCGTTGCCACCGCCCGTGGTGGTCGCGCCACCCGAGGCAGCAGCACCGCCCGAGGCGGCAGCGCCACCCGTGGTCGTGTCACCCGTGGTCGCACCACCCGAGGCGGCAGCGCCACCCGAGGCAGCAGCGCCACCCGTGGTCGTGTCACCCGTGGTCGCACCACCCGAGGCCGCAGCGCCACCCGTGGTGGTGTCACCCGTCGTGGCACCACCCGAGGCGGCAGCGCCACCCGTGGTCGTGTCACCGGTCGTCGCACCACCCGAGGCCGCAGCGCCACCCGCAGCGGCCGCACCGCCCGTGCTCGTGTCGCCGACACCGCCCGGGTCGCCGCCCTCGTTGATGCCGAGGCCGATCTCCGCGCCGTCCTTGGTCACCTCGGCGCTGGCGCCCAGGCCCGCGACGTTGACCTCCACGCCGACGGCCGAAGCGGCGCCCGCGGCGGTCAGGGACGCGCCGGCGGCAATCACCGCACCGGCTGCGATCCGCGCCACGCGGACCCGCGTCTTCTTGGTCATCTGCTTGCTACCCCCAGTAGCTGAATTCGTCAGTGGAGCAGCGCTCGGGGCAGCGGACGCTGGGGGTCGTGCTTCTTGTCGCCCCCGATCACACACGCCCCCGTACATGCGCATGCCGCGCGTCAGCTTTCCCACTTTTCAGACAAGCGTCAAGGTCGTTGCGCGTGCGATGCCCGGAATGATCACACTTGCCGGGCGTGCAACGATGCAACTGTGACGTAAACGCCGAACAACCGCGCCGCACCGGGCCGTTCCCTTGTCGACAAAGCGCTGAAACGGCCTGCGCCCCGCTTGCGTCAGCGAATTGACGCGGCATATGCGTGCGGCGCCGGACCCCGACCGGGATCCGGCGCCGAACCTGCGTCAACGGCGTTGCTCGCGCGGGAGGTTACTTCTCCTGCTGCTTCCGCCAGCGGATGCCCGCCTCCAGGAAGCCGTCGATCTCGCCGTCGAGGACCGCCTGCGGGTTGCCGACCTCGAACTCCGTCCGCAGGTCCTTGACCATCTGGTACGGGTGCAGGACGTACGACCGCATCTGGTTGCCCCAGGAGTTGCCGCCGTCGCCCTTGAGGGCGTCCATCTTGGCCTGCTCCTCCTGGCGGCGGCGCTCCAGCAGCTTCGCCTGGAGGACGTTCATCGCGCTCGCCTTGTTCTGGATCTGCGAGCGCTCGTTCTGGCAGGAGACCACGATGCCGGTCGGGATGTGGGTGATGCGCACCGCCGAGTCGGTGGTGTTGACGCCCTGGCCGCCCGGGCCCGAGGCGCGGTAGACGTCGATGCGCAGCTCGGACTCGTCGATCTCGACGTGGTCGGACTGCTCGACGACCGGGAGCACCTCGACACCGGCGAAGGAGGTCTGGCGGCGGCCCTGGTTGTCGAACGGGGAGATGCGCACCAGGCGGTGCGTGCCCTGCTCCACGGAGAGGGTGCCGTAGGCGTACGGCGCCTTGACGACGAAGGTGGTCGACTTGATGCCGGCCTCTTCCGCGTACGACGTCTCGTAGACCTCCGTCGAGTACCCGTGGCGCTCGGCCCAGCGCAGGTACATGCGCTGCAGGCGCTCGGCGAAGTCGGAGGCGTCGACGCCGCCGGCCTCGGCGCGGATGTTGACCAGGGCCTCGCGCTCGTCGTACTCGCCGGACAGGAGGGTACGGACCTCCATCTCGTCGAGCGCCTTGCGGACGGAGACCAGCTCCGCCTCGGCCTCGGCGAGGGTGTCCGAGTCGTCCATCTCCTCGGCGAGCTCGAACAGGACGGCGAGGTCGTCGATGCGACCGCGCAGTGCCTCGGCCTTGCGCACCTCGGCCTGGAGGTGCGAAAGCTTGCTCGTGATCTTCTGCGCCGCCTCCGGGTCGTCCCACAGGGACGGGGCCGCGGCCTGCTCCTCGAGCACGGCGATGTCTGCCCTCAGCTTGTCGAGGTCCAGGACGGCCTCGATCGACCCCATGGTCGAGGAGAGGGACTTCAGCTCTTCGGATACATCGACGACTGCCACGACACCAGCGTAACGGCTGGCCGTGACATCCCCGCCCGGCAGGAGGCCCGCAGGGACCTCCGGGGCCCCTCTACGGCTGCGAGGGGGCCGACTGCCGGGAGTCGCGGGGCGGCGCGGGATCGTCGTCTCCGCTGGTCACCGCGTATCCGCCGACGCCCGCGGCGGCCACCAGCGCGGCGGCGGCGATACCGAGGGTGAGGCGCCGCTTGCGGATGGCGTCCGCTTTGTGGCGGGCGGAGCCGGGGCGGCGCCCGCCGGCGGGGCGGGGGGCGCGGGCGGTGCCCAGCGGCCCGCCGGAGAGCTCGTCGGGCGCCGGGACGCGCATGGAGGTGTGGGTGTCCCGGTTGGAGTCCGGCGACGAGCCGGGTACCAGCGGGACGGCGGCCCTGCGCGGCGCGTTCGGGACGGTGGGGTACGGGTCGTCGTCGTACGGCTCCGATGACGGCTCGGTGTCCGGCTCGTCGACGTCCAGGGGCGGCATGCCCGCGAGGAGCGGGAGGACGTCGTGGAGGCGGGCGGCCAGCTCCGAGGCGCGCAGCCGGGAGGCCGGGGCCTTGGCCAGGCACTGGACGATCAGCTTCCACAGCTCGTCCGGGATCCCGGGGAGCGGGACGACCGTCTCGGTGACGTGGCGGCGCAGTACGGCGCCGGGGTGGCCGCCGCCGAAGGGCGTGAAGCCGGCGAGGAGCTCGTACAGGACGGTGGCGAGGGCGTAGATGTCGACGGCCGCGCGGGGCGGCAGGCCCTCGACGATCTCCGGGGCCACGTAGTCGGGCGTGCCGATGACGCGGGTGGACTTGGTGCGGCCGGGCGTGTCGATGAGCTTGGCGACGCCGAAGTCGGTGAGGAGGGCGGGGTGGGCGCCGCCGGGGCCGAGCGGGCCCTCCATGTCGAGCAGGATGTTCTCCGGCTTGACGTCGCGGTGGACGACGCCCGCGGCGTGCGCGGCGGCCAGGCCCTCGGCGACGTCCGCGACGATCGAGACGGCCGCCTCGGGCGCGAGGCGGCGCTCGCGGTCGAGGCGGGTGCGCAGGTCGGTGCCGCGCACGAGGTCCATGACGAGCGCGAGGTCGTTGCCGTCGACGACCAGGTCGCGGACGGCCACCACGCGCGCGTGCTCCAGTCCGAGCAGGGCGGTGCGCTCCTGGACGAAGCGGCCGACGAGCTCCTGGTCGGATGCCAGGTCCTCGCGCAACAGCTTGATCGCGACGGGGCCCTCGGGGCCTTCGCCGAGCCACACCGTGCCGGCGCTTCCCCGCCCCAGGATCTGGTGGGCCGTGTACCGGCTGCCGATTTTCCGTGCCAAGACTGCTCCCTCAGCGGCTGGCGTTCCCGACCAAGTTACGCGGGTGCGGGCACCGTTATTCACCTCCGGGGGGAAATCAGCCCCCGGAGGTCGACAAATCGACAGAGTTGGCGGCTACTGCCCGGGCGGGGTGGGCGTGGTGGAGTCGCCGAGCTGGGAGATCCAGTCGGAGACCGTGGAGACGGCGTCTCCGATGGCCTGCCAGTAGCTCTTGCCCTGGGCGACCCAGTCCTGGAGCGGGGTCAGCTCCCAGATGAGCCAGCCCGCCACGACGAACAGCACGATCGTGAACAGGCACCCCTTCAGGCAGCCCAGGCCCGGGATCCGCATCGGGTTGGCGCTGCGCTGCCGGGGCTGACGCGGCTCGCGGGGCGGGCGCGGGGCCGGCTGCGGAGGCTGCTGCCGCTGCGGCTGGTGGTGCTGCGGGGGCTGGGGGGCGTACCGCTGCGGCTGGGGCCGCTGCGGTGGCCGCTGCTGGGGCTGGTGCTGCGGGGCGTACTGCTGGTGCTGCGGCGGCTGCGGGGGCTGCTGCGGCTGGGGGCGGCGCGGCGGGCGGCGGCGCAGGGGGTCCTGGCTCGGGTCCAGGTGCTGGATCTGCGTCTGCTCGTTGCGGTCGCGGGCCGCGCGCAGCTGCGTCTGCCAGGGGTGCGGCTCCTCCGGCTGCGGCGGGCCGTCGGGGCGCGGGGGCACCGGCGGCATGACCGCGGTCGGGTCGGCGTCCCCGGCGCCGGGGCGGCCGGGGCCGCTGGTGGGCATGACGCTGGTCGCGGCGTTGGGGTCGTACTGCCCGGCGTCGTACCGTCCGGCGTCGTGCTGCCCCGGGCCGTACTGCCCGGCGGTGCTGGGCAGCACCTGGGTCGGGTCGGCGGCGCCGGGGGTTTGCGGGACGGGAGCGGGCGAGGGGTCGGGCGCGAGCAGCGCGCCGACGCCCTCGGCGGCCTCGATCTGGGCGGGCGTGGCGTGCACGCCGATGCCTGCGGCGACGACGCGCAGGCCGCGGGCGAGGTTCTCGGCGCTCGGGCGGCGGTCCGGGTCCTTGCTCAGGCAGCGCTCGATGACGGTCCACAGGGGGCCCGGGACCGTGGAGGGGCGGCGCGGCTCCTCGCTGAGGTGGCGGTGCAGGACCTCCAGCGCGGTGCCGCCGGAGAACGGCGGGCGGCCGGTGACGAGCTCGTACAGCAGGATCCCGGCGCCGTAGATGTCCACGGCGGAGGTCTGCGGGCGGCCCTCGGCGGACTCGGGCGCGACGTACGCGGGCGTGCCGACGAATTCGTGCGTACGGGTCAGGCCGGGGCTGTCGGCGAGGCGCGCGATCCCGAAGTCGGTCAGCATCGGGTGCATCTGGCCGTCGCGCTCGGCGACCAGGACGTTGGCGGGCTTCAGGTCGCGGTGGACGACGCCGTCGGCGTGGCTGGCGGCGAGCGCGTCGGCGATCTGCGCGGTGAGGAGGGCGGCGGCGACCGGGGTGAGCGGGCCGTTCTCGCGGATGTAGCGGTGCAGGTCCGGGCCCTCGACCAGGTCCATGACCAGGGCGAGCAGGTCGCCCTCGACGACGAGGTCGCGGGTGCGGACGATGTTGGGGTGGGTGAGGCGGAGGAGGACGGAGCGCTCCCGCAGGAAGCGCATCACCACGTCCGCGTCGTTCGCGAGCTCCTCCTTGAGGACCTTGATCGCGACGGTCTCGCCGGGCTGGCCCGGTACGGCCGCCTCGGCGCCCGCGGTCTCCCTCTGACGAGCCCGCCAGACGGTGCCCGTGGCGCCGCGTCCGAGCGGCTGCTCGAGCAGGTACTTACTGCCTACCGGCCGCACGTCATGCGCTCCCTGCGATCGTGGTCCTTGCCTGGCCCGCGCTCCCGCTCGGGGCCGCCCGGGTGTCCGCCCCACTGTAGTGCCGACGGGCACGACACCGGTTGGTCGTCTTCCGGTCTCGTACGGAGCCGAAGACGCAGCCTTCGGGTCCATGGTTGCCACACATGATCCCAAGATGGCCACAACCTGGCATTTCCGCGATCGGGGCCGAGCATCCAAGATCATTTGGTGCCGGGTCCCGGGCGTGTTGTCAGTCGCAGGTGCGAGGATGCCCTCAGCACTGAACCGGACGACGCGTCCGCGGTGGTGGGGGGAATCGCAGGGCCTCGCGGGCCCTTCCCCCGGGCCTGCCGGGCGCGCCGCGCAGAAGGGACCGCTGACGGCGATGCAGATCCGGCTGACCGTCCTCGCGCCGACCGCCGGGCAGGGCGGGGGACGCGCCTGTGACGTGCTGGTCACCGCCCCGGCGGGGACCGCGCTGGCCGCCGTGGCCTCCGGCCTCGCCACCGCCGTCGCCGGGCCCGACGTCTCGGGCACGGTCGTGCTGTACGCGGGCGGCGAGCGGCTCGACCCGCAGCGCCGCGTGCTGGGCGAGCCGCCGCTGGTGGACGGCGCGGTGCTCACCCTCCAGGTCCCGGGCGCGGACCACACGCCCCTCGACGGCGCGGCGGCGCGCCTCCATGTGATCGCCGGGCCCGACGCGGGCGGTGTGCACCTGCTGCACGGCGGCCAGATCCGCATCGGCCGCTCCGCCGACGCCGACGTCCCGCTGGACGACCCCGACGTCTCCCGCCTGCACTGCGCGGTGACGGTCGCCGACGACGGGCGCGTCACGGTCGCGGACCTCGGCTCCACGAACGGCACCACCCTCGACGGCGAGGAGGTCGGCCCCCGTCCGGTGCCGCTGCCGCCGGGCGCCCTGCTGCGGCTGGGCGAGTCGACCCTCCGCCTGAGCCGGGGCGTTCCGGACGGTGCGGCCGGTTTCCCGGCGCAGACGACCCCGGACGGCGAGGGCCACCTGCGCGTGCGGGTGGGCGCGGGGGCCGGGCCCGCCCCGTACGCCACGCCCTCGATCCCTGCCCAGACCCGGTACGCGTCCGGCGCGGGCACCCCGGGCTCAGGTGCCGGCTTCGGGCCCGGCGCTCCCGGCGGCGAGGCCGCCACCCACGGTCAGGGCATCCGCCCCGCCGACGCCCCCGCCCCCGCCCCCGCCGACGCCCCCGCCCCCGCCGACGCCCCCGCCCCCCGGGGCGCCGCCCGGAGGCGCGGCATAGGCGCCTGGGCGCGGCGGCTCGCGGGCGGGCGCGGTGACGAAGGCGCGGGCCCGGAGCCGTACGGAGCGCCCGAGGTGCCGGGCCCGGCCGGCGTCGGGGGCGAGGCGTGGCCGGACCCGGCCGCCGTGCTGCTGACGGCGCTCGGGCCGGGGCCCCGGCTCTGGGAGCGCGGTCCGGCCCACCCCGAGGCCCTCGTCGTACGGCTCGGCACGACCGACCGGGCCAATCTGCCCGCCGTGCCGGTCACGGTCGGGCTGCGCGAGGCGGGGTCCCTCGCGCTCGCGGGGCCGCGCCCGCGCCTGATGGGCCTGGCCCGGTCCGTGGTGGCGCAGCTCGCCGCGCTGCACGCGCCCGCCGGCCCCGTCGGCGGCCTGGAGATCGTCCTGATCGCCGGAGCCGCCCGGGGCAAGCGCGAGTGGGGCTGGCTCGGCTGGCTGCCGCACGTGCGGCCCGCCCACGGCCAGGACTGCCGGCTGCTCCTGGCGTACGACCGGGACCAGGCGGCCGCCCGCGCCGCCGAGCTCACCCGGCGGCTGGACGACGGGCCGCTGGGCCCCGGCTGGGCCGCCGCCGACCGCAAGGCCGTCGCGGAGGCGGCCGCGCGGTACGACGGGCCGCGCACGGTCGTGGTCGTCGACGGCGACCCCGGCTCGGCGGAGCTGCGGGAGACGATGGCGCGGCTCGCCGGGGCGGGCCCCTCGGCGGGCATCCACCTGATCTGCCTGGCCGAGGCTCCGGCGGCCTCGCCGCTCTCGCCGGTCGCGGCGACGTACGAGACGGCGTGCGCCGCGTCGCTCGCGTTCCGCGAGTGCGGCGCCGTCGCGCTGCTGTCCGGCGACGTGGCCACCGCGCTGCGCCTGATGCGTACGGCGGGCGGGCAGCCCGCGGGGCACGGCACGGTCGGCACGGTCGACGCCGTCTCGCCCGCGTGGGCGGAGCGCTTCGCCCGCGCCCTGGCGCCGCTGCGCCCCGGCTGCGACGGCGCCGAGGGCGCGGACGGCGTGGCCGGGCTCCACGGGACCGGCGCCGTGCCGGGCGGCCGGGCGGCCGCCCTGGCGCCGCTGCCGCCGTCCTCGCGCCTCCTCGACGAGCTGGGCCTGGCCCGCGCCACGCCCGCGTCCCTGATGGCCCGCTGGGCCTCGGCCCCCGACGGCTCGGCCGTGCTGGGCACCGGCCCGCGCGGTCCGCTCGCCGTCGACCTCACCACCGAGGGGCCGCACCTGCTGATCGAGGGCCCGGCGGGCAGCGGGCGTACGGAGCTGCTGCGCGCGGTCGCGGCGTCGCTGGCGGCCGCGTCCCGCCCCGACCGGCTGGCGCTGCTGCTGGTCGACGGCGCGGGCGGCGGGCGCGGCGAGGGCCTCGCGCCCTGTACGGAACTGCCGCACGCCACGGAGCACCTGGTCGCCTCGGACCCGGTGCGGATGCGGGCGTTCGCCCAGGCCGTCGGGGCGGAGCTGAAGCGTCGGGCCGAGCTGCTGGGCCGCCAGGAGTACGCGGAGTGGCAGACGCAGCGGGAGGTGTCGGACCGCCTGATCGGCCCGCGCCGCCCGGCGGACGGCGAGCAGCCGCACCGTAGTGACCTCGACACCCCGCCCAGCAGCACCCTCCGCCTGCGCCCGGCGGCCCACCGCGCGGGCGCGGGAACCGGAACCGGCACCGGCACCGGCACCTCGGGGGGCGACGCCCCGCCCGCACTCCCCCGCCTGGTCGTCCTCGTCGACGACTATGACGCGCTGGTGGCGCCCGCGCTCGGCAGCCCCGGCCGCCCCGCCGCCGGATCGGTCGTGCGCGCGCTGGAGGCCGTGGCCCGCGAAGGCGACCGGCTCGGCGTGCACCTGGTGGCGACCTCCGCGCGCCCGGACCGCACGGCCGACACGGAGCTCGCCCACGCCGCGCGCCTGCGCGTGGTGCTGGACGCGCCGCCCGCCTCGCCGGGCCCGGACGACCCGGCGCCCGGGCGCGGCCGGCTCGGGCATCCGGACGGCCGGGTCACGCCGTTCCAGACCGGCCGGGTCACCGGGCGCATCCCGCGCACGGCGACGCAGCGGCCGACCGTCGTCCAGCTGGAGTGGGAGCGGATGGGCGACCCGCCGACCCGCCGCCCGGTCCGCGAGCTGGGCAACGGCCCGACCGACCTAGCGCTGCTGGCCAGCGCGCTGGAGCGGGCGGCCCGCTCGGTCGACGCGGCCCCGGTGCCGCCCCTGACGACTCCCAGCCATCACTGACGTCACGTCACGAGCCCATCACGATCGCCCACTTGACAGGGAAGGCGGTATTGCGACCCCCGTGCACCCGGCGTAGACCTGAGCGCACGGGAGAACGCGAGAGACGGGGCAGTGATGCGCACAACTCTTCGCACGAGCACACGCACGGCACGCACGGCACGCACGGCACGCACGGCGGTTCTGGCGCTGGCAGCGGTCGGCGCCCTCACCCTCGCCGGCTGCGGCGGCGGCGACGGCGGCAAGGACGGCACCGCCGGGCCGACCAAAGAAGCCGACCAGCCAACCGTCCAACTCCCCAAGCTGAACGGCCAGAAGCTCCAGGTCGTCGCCGTCTGGACCGGACCGGAGCAGCAGGCCTTCACCAAGGTCCTCGACGAGTTCGAGAAGCGCACCGGCGCCGAGGTCGCGTACGTCCCGACGCAGGACGCGATGCTCAACTACATCGGCACGAAGATCGCGGGCGGTTCCCCGCCGGACGTGGCGATGCTCCAGCAGGTCGGCGCGCTCCACCAGGCCGTCGAGCGCACATGGGCCAAGCCCCTCGCTCCGGAGGCCAAGGCCCAGCTGACCAAGAACTACTCGCCGGGCTGGCAGGAGCTCGGCGCGGTCGACGGCACGCAGTACGGCGTGTACTTCAAGGCCGCCAACAAGTCGCTGATCTGGTACAACTCCGCCGTCTTCGACAACGCGGGCGTGTCCGAGCCGAAGACGTGGAAGGAGTTCCTGTCCACGGCGGAGACGATCTCCGCGTCCGGCGTCACGCCCGTCTCGATCGGCGGCGCGGACGGCTGGACGCTGACGGACTGGTTCGAGAACATCTACCTCTCCCAGGCGGGCCCGGAGAAGTACGACCAGCTCGCCCGGCACGAGATCAAGTGGACGGACCCGTCCGTCACGCAGGCGCTCACCACCCTCGCCGAGCTCTTCGGCAAGCCGAATCTCATCGCGGGCGGCGCGCAGGGGGCGCTGCAGACCGAGTTCCCGGCCTCCGTCACGCAGACGTTCACCGGGGGCGACCAGCCGAAGGCCGGGATGGTCTTCGAGGGCGACTTCGTATCGATCAACATCGGTCAGACCGAGGCAAAGATCGGTACGGACGCGAAGGTGTTCCCGTTCCCGGCGGTCGGCGCCGAGCCTCCGGTGGTCACCGGCGGTGATGTGGCGGTGGCGCTGACCGAGAAGCCCGCCACCCAGGCCCTGATGACGTTCCTCGCCTCGCCCGACGCGGCGCGGATCTGGGCGGGCGAGGGCGGCTTCATCTCGCCCAACAAGTCCATGGACGTGGCGGCGTACCCGAACGACGTCCAGCGCGACATCGCCAAGGCCCTCATCTCCGCGGGCGACGACTTCCGCTTCGACATGTCGGACCAGATGCCGCAGTCGTTCGGCGGTACGCCCGGCAAGGGCGAGTGGAAGGCGCTCCAGGACTTCCTGAAGAACCCGAAGGACGTCGCCGGCATCCAGGCCCGCCTGGAAGCCGACGCGGCCAAGGCGTTCAAGAGCTGACGCCATGGCCGCCCCCGCCGCCACCTCCGCCCTCTCCCCCGCACCCAAGCCCGCTCCCCCGTCCCCGAACCGGCGCGTGACCGGCACGCGCAAGCTGATGGCCGCGGCCTTCCTGCTGCCCGCGCTCGTGCTGCTGGGCGCGCTCGTGGTGTATCCGATCGGGTACTCGGTCTACCGGTCCTTCTTCGACCAGTCCGGCGACGCCTTCGCCGGACTGGCCAACTACACCGAGATCTTCACCGACGACACCATCCTCACCGCCGTCAAGAACAACGCCGTGTGGGTGGTGGTGGCGCCGACCGTCGCCACCGCCCTCGGCCTGATGTTCGCGGTGCTCACCGAGCGGGTCCGCTGGGGCACGGCGTTCAAGCTGGTCGTCTTCATGCCGATGGCGATCTCGATGCTCGCCGCGGGCATCATCTTCCGGCTGGTGTACGAGCAGGACCCCGACCGCGGCGTCGCCAACGCCGTCTGGGTGGGCGTGCACGACACCTTCGCCGAGTCGGCCGGCTACCCCAAGGCCCGCCCCCTCCCGGTCCACCCGCTCAAGGCGGCGGGCGGCGGCGCGTTCGTCACCAAGGAGCCGGTACGGGCGGGCACGCCGGCGAAGCTGCCGCTGATCGGCGTGGCCCCGGCCGACATGCCCGGCGACGCCGCGCCCGCGAAGGCACCCGCCCCGGCGGGCGACCGGATCACCGGCACCGCCTGGCTGGACTTCACCCGGGGCGGTGGCGGCGCGCCCAACACCGTCGACGCCAAGGAGCTCGGCCTCAAGGGCCTGAAGGTCGAGGCGGTCAAGGACGGCAGGGTCGTCGCCACCGCGACGGCGGCGGCCGACGGCACCTTCAGCCTCCCTGCCACGGCCGACGGCGCGCACCTGCGCCTGCCCGAGTCGAACTTCCGCGCGCGCTACAACGGCGTCGACTGGCTCGGCCCGTCCTTCGTCACGCCCGCCATCATCGGCAGTTACCTGTGGATGTGGGCGGGTTTCGCGATGGTGCTGATCGCGGCCGGGCTGGCGGGCCTGCCCCGCGAGCTGCTGGAAGCGGCCCGCGTGGACGGCGCCAACGAATGGCAGGTCTTCCGCCGCGTGACGGTCCCGCTCCTCGCGCCGGTCCTGGCGGTCGTCCTCGTCACCCTGATGATCAACGTACTGAAGATCTTCGACCTGGTCTTCATCATCGCGCCCGGCTCGGTCCAGGACGACGCCAACGTCCTGGCGCTCCAGCTCTACCGCTCCTCCTTCGGCACGGACGCCCACCTCGGCGTCGGCAGCGCCATCTCGGTCCTGCTCCTGCTGCTGGTGATCCCGGTGATGTTGTTCAACATCCGCCGGATACGGAAGGAGACGCGGCGATGAGCCCAGCGAACACAGCGAACAAGGCGTCGTTCGCGGCCCGCCTCGCCGCCCGCGCCGGGGGTGGCGCCCTGCGCGTCTTCCTCGTCCTCGTCGCGCTCTTCTGGCTGATGCCCACCATCGGGCTGCTGCTGTCCTCGCTGCGCGACCCCACCGACATCAACGCCTCCGGCTGGTGGACGGTGTTCACCGCCCCCGCCGAGCTCACCACCGCCAACTACGCGAGCATCCTCGACAACGACACCATCACCCGCTCCCTCCTCTCCACTGTCCTCATCACCGTCCCGGCGACGGTCCTCGTCATCGTCATCGGCTCGCTCGCCGGCTACGCCTTCGCCTGGATGGACTTCCCCGGCCGCGACTGGTGGTTCCTGGTGGTCGTCGGCCTGCTCGTCGTCCCCGTCCAGGTGGCGCTCGTGCCCGTGTCGAAGCTCTTCGGCGCGGTCGGCATCTTCGAGACGACCCTCGGCGTCGTGCTCTTCCACGTCGCCTTCGGCCTGCCCTTCGCGATCTTCCTCCTGCGCAACTTCTTCGCGGAGATCCCGCGCGAGCTGCTGGAGGCGGCCCGCCTCGACGGAGCGGGGGAGATACGGCTGTTCACGCGCGTGGTCATGCCGCTCGGCGGTCCGGCCATCGCCTCGCTCGGCATCTTCCAGTTCCTCTGGGTCTGGAACGACATGCTGGTCGCGCTGATCTTCGCGGACTCCGAGTCCCCGCCGATCACGGTCGCGCTCCAGCAGCAGGTCCGGCAGTTCGGCAACAACATCGACGTGCTCGCGCCCGGCGCGTTCGTCTCGATGGTGATCCCGCTCGCCGTCTTCTTCGCCTTCCAGCGGCAGTTCGTCTCGGGGGTGATGGCCGGGGCGGTGAAATGACGTACAGGTCAGCGGACGTACACCCGCGGGTCCCCCGTATGCCACGGGGCGCGTAACCCGGTCGGTCCATCGGAAGTTCCCGGGCCATGCCCCGGTTCAGCGTCATCGTCCCCGCGTACAACGTCCGGCCCTATCTGCACGCGTGCCTGGAGTCGGTGCTCTCCCAGTCCTGCGACGACCTGGAACTGATCGCCGTGGACGACTGCTCGCCCGACGGCTGCGGTGCGATCGTCGACGAGTTCGCCGCCCGCGACCGCCGGGTCGTCGCCGTGCACCTGCCCGAGAACTCCGGCCTGGGCCGGGCCCGCAACGCCGGGCTCGCCCAGGCCACGGGCGACTACCTCGTCTTCCTCGACGGCGACGACACGCTCGTACCGGGCGCCCTCCAGGCCATCGCCGACCGCCTCAAGGAGACCGGCGACCCGGACGTCCTGGTCTACGACTACGCCCGTACGTACGCCACCGGCGAGACCGTCCGCAACGAGTTCCACGCCCACCTCGGCCAGGAGGGCCCCGCGCCCTTCACCCTCGCGGACCGGCCGGGGCTGCTGAAGGTGCTGATGGTGGTGTGGAACAAGGCGTACAAGCGGGAGTTCGTCCGGCGCGAGGGCTTCGCCTTCCCGCCCGGGTTCTACGAGGACACGCCGTGGACCTATCCGGCGCTGCTGGCCGCCGGGTCGATCGCCACGCTCGACCGGGTGTGCGTGCACTACCGCCAGCGCCGCTCCGGCTCCATCCTGAGCACCACGAGCCTGCGCCACTTCGACCTGTTCGACCAGTACGAGCGGCTGTTCGCGTTCCTCGACGGCCGCCCCGAGCTGGCGCACTGGCGGCCGGTGCTGTGCCGCCGCATGGCGGACCACTTCACCTCCGTGTTCATGGCGCCGGGGCGCCTGCCGCGCGGCACGCGCGCCCGCTTCTTCCGGCGCGCCCGCGCGCACTACCGCCGCTACCGCGCGCCGGGCGCCGCCCCGAAGTTCGCCGCCCCGAAGGCCACCACGCGCCTGCGCCACGCCCTGGTGCGGTGCGGCAGCCACCGCACGTACCGCACGCTCATGGCCGCCCGTACGGCGAGGAAGCGCCTCGCCACCAGCGCCCGCCGGATCCTGGGCTCGGTGCGCGGCGTACTGCTCCAGCTGCACTACCGCCTCCAGCGCTGCCTGCCGGTCCGCGACGACCGCGCGGTCTTCGGCGCGTACTGGGGCCGGGGTTACGCGTGCAGCCCGGCCGCCATCGAGGAGCGGGTGCGGGAGCTGGCGCCGCACATCCGCACCTCGTGGATCTGCGCTCCGGCGTACGCCCACACCGTGCCGCCGGGCACGCGCCGGGTGCGTCCGGGCTCGGCGGCGTACTGGACGGCCCTGGCCCGCTCCAAGTACCTCGTCAACAACGTGAACTTCGACCGCCGCCTGGTCAAGCGGCGCGGCCAGGTCGTGGTCCAGACGCAGCACGGCACGCCGCTCAAGCACATGGGCCTGGACCTGATGCACCGGCCGGCCGCCGCCCGGGGCATGGACTTCGCCGGGCTGCTGCGCGCGGTCGACACCTGGGACTACCTCGTCTCCCCCAACCGCCACGCCACCCTCGTATGGGAGCGGGTCTACCCGGCCGCGTACCGCACGCTCGAATACGGCAGCCCGCGCAACGACGTCTTCCAGCGGGCCGGCGCCGCCGACGTCGCCCGGCTGCGCGAGACGCTCGGCATCCCCGAGGGCCACACGGCGATCCTGTACGCGCCCACCCACCGCGACTACGTCCACCCGCAGCCGCACCTGCTGGACCTGGACCGGCTGGCGGTGGCGCTCGGCCCCCGGTTCGTGATCCTCGCGCGCGCCCACCCCACGCACGGCGACGGCGAACCCCTGACCGCCACCAGCTCCCGCGTGCTCGACGTCTCGGCGCACCCGTCCGTCGAGCAGTTGTGCCTGGCGTCGGACGCGCTGCTGACGGACTACTCCTCGCTGATGTTCGACTACGCCAACCTGGACCGGCCGATCGTCGTCCACACCGAGGACTGGGCGGTGTACGACGCGGCCCGGGGCACCTACTTCGACCTGCGCGCCTTCCCGCCGGGGGCGGTGGCCCGCTCCGAGGACGAGCTGATCGACATCTTCGTCACCGGCCACTGGCGGGGCTCGCGCTCGGCGCAGCTGCGGGCCGCGTTCCGGGCGCGGTTCTGCCCGTACGACGACGGGCACGCGGCCGAGCGGGTCGTCCGCCACGTGTTCCTGGGCGAGGACCCGGAGCGGCTGGCGCCCGTCGTCCCGCTGGAGGAGCGCCGCCCGGCGCCGTCGATGGGTCAGGCGGTGTCGATGCTGTTCCCGGCGCCGCGCTAGGCAGTGCCGGTTGGCAGGTGACCGCCGGTCGCGTGTCGGCGTGGTACCTCCCGTCAAGGCGCTCTAGACACAGCCGTCAAGGGCGGGTTAACGTATGTCGCATGGAGCCCCGGTCCGAGAATGAGATGTACCGAGTCCGAGCGATCTTGATGCGACAGGGCTGGCGACTGAACGTTCCGCATGTGGGAGAAGTTGTGGTGCGCCGCTTGACGCAGGCAACCAGCGCCGCGCGGAACCTCATCGCCGAAAAGACAGAAGCCGATCCGGATTCCGTTCACGTGCAGCTCGATACCGATCTGGGCGAACCCCTCCAGAGCGCGAAAAGAGAAGCAGTCGAGGCAGCCCTGACGGCGCGGCGGGCCCAGGAGAGGTCTTCACAGGCCCACAAGAACCTGGTCAAGAGTTTGCAGAATTCAGGGATCTCGGGCGCAGATATTTCCCTAATCCTAGGGGTTTCGCGGCAGCGCGTTTCGCAACTAGCAGCAGAAGCCTAGGCTGCCGCCGGCGTGACGGCGGGGTGCCGGACAGGCGAAAAAGTACCGCCTGCCCGGCTCGAGGTCACTTCATCTCCACCTGTACACGGTCGATGTCCCAGGAGCAGTCCACCGCATACTTACGGGTTGTTTTAGGCAGCGCTTCAGCTGCGGCCTGCACCCTGACTACTACAGCATCCTGGCGCGGCACGAGGACTGGGTGCGCAGTCGCCTTCTGCCCGGTAAGCCCGAAGCGGCAGACCAAATCCTGGCCGATAACCTCTCTGCCCTGTTCGTCTGTATGTCGTACTACCGGCTGGATACGGAGAAGGTCCTCGACGTCTGCAACCTCACCGACTGGCTTTTCTTCCACGACAACGATGTAGCCGGCCTCCGCACCACTCCGGGCATCAGCGACGAACAGCGCGAGGACGCAGTCCTTGACTACCTGGACTCCCTCAAGACCATGCTCAAAGGCGGTCCAGCACCGGACCAGCCTTGGGAGATGAGCAGCATCAACGACCTGATAAATCGTTTCGCCGCCAAGGCAACCCCTGAAGGCTTCACTCGGCTCGCGGAAGCCTTCGACCACTACTCGACCGTCACCATCGGTGATGAGGCCTCCAACCTGCTCCGTCACCAGGTGACCGACCTGGACAGCTACATGCACATGCGCGCCGCCGGCGGCAGCTCGGCGACCGTCTTTTACCACGTGGTAACGCAATATGTCCTGGGTATCGACATCGACCAGAACGCTCTCAAGCACGAACTGGTCGAACGCTACTGGGCTGCAATCATGGACTACTGGTACCTACCCAACGACCTGCTGTCGTTCCGCGCGGAATGCGCCAGAGGCGACCAAACAATGCCGTCTGCCTCTTGCGCCGCTCCCAGGGCGCCACGCTTCAGGAGGCGGTCGACACCGTCGCCCGCATGATCGATGACTGCCAGGACATCGCCGTCCGCTACTGGAACGAGATCACCAGCTCCCATCTGGCGGACGTCCCAGGGCTTCTTCAACTACTGGAAACGTTCCAGCACATCGGAGCGGCCAACCACCGCTGGTCATTCATGGCCCCTCGATACCACGGCCGCGGGTTCGTGTGGAACGGCGTCCTGACCGGCGAGCTGCGCCTGACGCCGACCCACACCTTCTTCCCCGACGTCCCGGTACTGGAAGGAACCCCCCGTTGACGAGCGTAGAGGTATTCAGCAAGGAACAAGTAGCGGCGTTCTATGACAACATCAGCATGATTGCCGCCCTGTCCGGGCCGAACGTCCACGTGGGCTATTGGGAGAACGACGAGGACAGCAGCCCATTGGGTGAGGCGACTGACCGTATGACCGACCTCGTCATCGCCCGCCTGGGCGTCTCGCCCGGGGATCGTGTCCTGGACATTGGATGCGGCCTCGGAGCTCCCGCTATCCGGCTGGCCAAGGCAATGGACGTCCAGGTCACCGCGATCGCCACCAGTCCGGCCCTGATCTCCGAAGCCCGACGACGCGCGGTCGAGGCGGGCGCAGATGGCCAGGTCGTCTTCGAGTTGGGTGACGGCGAAGACCTGGCCTACCCTTCCTGCCACTTCGATGCCGTCATGGCCATCGAGTCGCTCGTCCACATGAACGACCGCCCGGCCGCCTTCCGCCAGATCGCCAGGGTCCTCAAGCCCGGTGGGCATCTCGTCGCCACTGACCGTGTGGAGATACAAGCCCCCACCGATGCAGAGCGCGCCGTCGTCGAGGCCTACCGGCGCATGTCCTTCAACGCGCCCTTCTTACGCCTGAACACCTACGTCACGGCGCTACTGGACGCAGGGCTCCTGCCGGTGGAATACCGGGACATCACCGACCGCACCCTTCCGCATTATCGGCACATGATCACACAGCTCGATCAGGCGCAGGGGATCGATGCGCACGTCCGCGACCAGGGAAAGGCCATGCTGACCGCTCTCTTTGAAGCGGGTCTCCCAACAAACATGATCATCACTGCAAAGGCAACGGCGTCGGCAGCCGCGCATGGCTGATCCGCATCGGAAGCCCGGGCCCGCCCGCTGGCTCATGGTAGGTGCGCGGGCAAGCCCGGGCCCGTAGGCGCTGGAGCCGACAAGCGCCTACCGCGTCGCGGAAGATCGGCCCAGCCCCCTGGCCAGCCTGCGGACCACGCCCCGCCGGGCCATCGGCACGAGCAGCCGCCCCGCCGCCCCGCCCGGCCGCCACCGCACCTGGAGGCGCCCCGCGTCCCGCCCCTCCGGTTCGACGGTGACGCGGTGCCGCGCGGGCCCGGTCACCTCGAAGGGCGGGAAGTCCAGCGGCGCCAGCAGCACGCCCGCGTTCGCGGTGTGTCCGTCGGTGACCTCCAGCACGGGGTGGCGCACGCCCCAGAAGCCGTGCGGGGGCAGCGCCACGGCCGCCAGGTCGAGGCGTACGGCGCCTTCGAAGACGCCGCGCCCGGCCGGGTCCAGCCGCACCGGCAGGGTGGTGCGCCGCCCGCCGGGCGCGAGGTGCAGCCGCGCCGGCTGGGGGGCGAGCGCCAGCCGCCGCCCGGGGTCGTACGTCCGTACCGCCAGTTCGACGACCGCGCCCGTATGGGCCAGGTGCGTGATCTCGTGCCGGAAGCGCGCCGCGCCGAACGGGCACCCCTCCAGGTCCCGTTCCGTCAGGTCCAGGTCGCGGCGGCCGGCCTCGGTCGCGGGCACCTCCCCGCCCCAGTACGTCCGCCCCCCGGCCGCGCTCGTCTCGCGCGGGCCCACGCCGTGCACGAGGCCTCGCGCGGCGAGCCGCGCCTCCTCGTACCGGCCCTCGCGCAGCAGCCCGAGCACGGCCCGCTCGACCCAGCCCAGCCGTTCGTACGCGGCCGGGGCCAGCCCCTCCAGGTACGGCAGGGTCTCGGCGGCGAACTCCGCGACCCACTCCACGTCCCGGTACGGCAGGTCGCCCGCGTACAGCCGGACGTCGTGGGACAGGAACTTGAAGTCCTTCTCCTCCCGGACGGCCGCCGAGACGCCCTGCCCCTCCAGGAACGCGTCGATGAGCCGGGCGATGGCGATCCGGTCCCGGACGTTGGACATCAGGTGGCGCCGGTTGGAGATGGTGGCCTCGTCGGCGGCGGCGTAGGGGGCGATGTACCAGCGGTAGACGGGTTCGGTGAGGACGGTGAAGGCGCGGGCCAGGGTGTACGCCTGGGCCGAGAAGAGCTGGTCCTCGTAGTGCAGGCCCTCGGGGAAGCGCAGCCGGTGCCGGTCGAGGAACTCCTTGCGGTACATCTTGTTGGTCGACAGCGGCTCGAAGAGCAGCCGCGGCTCGTCCTCGATGCCCCGCACCGTGCGGCGTCGGCCGAAGAGGGACGCCATCCAGGTGGACGTGGCGCCGGTGTCGGCCCGCACCCGCTCCACCGCGCCCATGGTGAAGTCGACGTCCGCCTCCCGGTGCGCGGCGAGCAGCAGCTCGACGGCCCTCGGAGGGAGTTCGTCGTCGCTGTCGAGGAACATCAGGAAGGGCGCGCGGGCGATCTCGACGGCCCGGTTGCGGGGCGCGCCGCAGCCGCCGCTGTTCCGCTCCAGCCGCAGCAGCCGGATCCGGTCGTCCTTGGCGGCGAGCGCGGCGGCGACCTTCGGGGTGTCGTCCGTGGAGTGGTCGTCGCTGATGACGATCTCGATCGCGCGGTGGGTCTGGGCGCGTACGGAGGCGACGGCGCGCGGAAGCCGCGCCGCGTCGTTGTGGACGATGACGGTGACGGTGACGTCCGGAAAGGTGCTCATCGGCGCGCGGCCTCCTCGGGGGTGGGTGCGGGGGTGCGCCGGTCGAGGGGCAGCACGGGCGGCAGGCCCTCCTCGCCCTCGCCGAGGAAGACGCGGCGCACGACCCGTTCGGCGGCGTGCCCGTCGTCGTACTCGCAGAAGCGCAGCCGGAAGTCGTGGCGCTGCTTGCGGGCGGTCTCGTCGCACCAGGCGGTGGAGGTGAGGACCTCGGTCAGTTCGCCCTGGCCGCGGGTGACCGGCCCGGGGGCCTCGGCCGTCAGGTCGAAGTAGACGCCGCGGACGCGGGTGTACGTCTCCCAGTCGTCGGCGTGGACGACGATGGGCCGGTCGAGGTTGGCGTAGTCGAACATGAGGGACGAGTAGTCCGTGACGAGGACGTCGGCGGCGAGCGCGAGGTCCTCGACGGGGTCCCAGCCGGTGACGTCGAGGACGCGGGGGTGGCGGGGCCCGGGCAGCCGGTCGTGGAAGTAGTGCCCGCGGACGAGCAGCACGGTGTCCTCGCCGAGCCGCTCGGCGAGGCGCGGCAGGTCGAGGCGGGGCGTCCAGCGGGCCTCGTGGTCGCGGTGCGTGGGGGCGTACAGGACGGCCCGGCGGCCCGGGGCGATGCCGAGGCGGGCGCGGGCGGCGAGGACGTCCTCGGCGGTGGCCCGGTAGTAGACATCGTTGCGCGGATAGCCGTAGTCGAGGGAGCGGTAGCCGGAGGGGTAGGCGCGGGCCCAGGTCTCGGTGGAGTGGCTGTTGGCGGAGAGGCTGTAGTCCCAGCGGTCGATGCGCTCCAGCAGGGCGTCGAAGTTGAGGCCCTGGGCGGCGGCCGGGTGGTCGCGCTGGTCGACGCCCATGCGCTTCAGCGGGGTGCCGTGGTGGGTCTGTACGTGGACGGAGCCGGGCCTCTTGACGACCTCGTTGGGGAAGTTGACGTTGTTGACGAGGTACTTGGCGCGGGCGAGGACGTCCCAGTAGCGGGGCGTGCCCGGGACGACGTGGTCGGTGCCGGGCGGCAGCAGCGGGACGCGGTCCTCCTCCACGACCCACACGCGGCGGATGTCGGGCGCGAGTTCGGCGAGCTCGGCGGCGAGGGCGGCCGGGTTGCAGTGGACGCCCCGCCCCCAGTACGCCGAGAAGACGGCGAGGTCCTCGTCGACGCGGCGGCGCAGGGCCGCGCGGTAGCGGCGCCGGGTGCGGACGGCCGCGACCTGCTCGGCGCGCGCCCCCGCGGCGGACTGGAGGGCGCGGCGCTTGTCGTTGGCGCCGCGCAGCGCCCGGTAGCCGAGGTAGGCGCCGTGCACCAGCAGCTGGTGGCGTACGCCGTCGAGGCCGCCGGGCCCGCGGTGGCCCTCGGGGCGGAAGCGGGCCGCGTGGCGGGCGGCGCGGCGGAAGTACTCGGCGACGAGCGCGGGCGGCAGCTCGTCGCGGCGGGCGAGGGTGGCGAGGTAGTCGGCGGTCATCCGGTCGTACAGCCGGGCGCGTACGGCCGGGTTGCCGCAGGCGGCGTACAGCTCGTGCAGCCGCTCGTACGGGCCGAAGGCCGCGAAGTGCCGCTCGGGGTCGGCGGCGCGCCGCTGGACGGGCCGGTCGCGGCGGTGGACGAGGGCCACGGTGTCGCAGCAGGCGATACGCCGGGCCAGGAGCAGGACGGCGTACGCGGGGTAGAGGTCGCCCTCGACGGCGAGGAGCCCGGGGTGTTCGGCGAGGAGCCGGGCGCTGATGAGGCGGGCGCCGAGGACGGGCGCGAGGTCCAGCAGGTCGGGCCGCTCGTCGAGGCTGGTGAGCCGGGGCAGCCGGGTGAGGAGGTCGGTGTCGCCGCTGGGCGCGGCGTCGTCCCACCAGTGGGCCAGCCGGTGGTCGCAGAGCAGCACGTCGGCGGCCGCGGCCTCCGGCAGGGCGTCGAGCCGGGCGGCCAGGGCGGCCGCCGCGCCCTCGGGCAGCCGGTCGTCGGGGTGGACGAACTGCACGTACGCCCCTCGCGCGGCGCCCGCGGCGGTGGCCCGCGCGGTGGCCGTCGACGCGTGCGGCGAGACGGGGACGACGGTGACGCGCGGGTCGCGGGTCTCATGCGTCTCGGCGAGCGCGCGGGCGGCCGGGTCGTCGAGCGGCACGGTCACCACGACGTCGAGGCGTGCGTACGGCTGCGCGGTGACGCTCTCCAGGCACGCGCGCAGCCGGCTGAGGGGGGCACGGCCCGAGACGACGACGCTGAGCTGGGTCATGCGGTCCCTCCGAGGTCCGAGGTCAGGAGCGTTGGCCGGCGAAGACGGTGACGAGGCCGATGACCACGAGCAGCGACCCGGCCCAGGTCCACGGCGAGGTCCGCTCGTGCAGGAGGGTCGAGCCGGCGAGCACGATGAGCAGGTAGCCGAGGGCGTTGAAGGGGTACGCGACCGACAGCGGCACCCGCGCGAGGGTGGACATCCAGGCGACGGCGGAGACGGCGAAGACGGCGAGGCCGACCACCACCCAGGGCGTGGTCGCGGCGCGCACGGCGAGGGAGCCGCCGCTCTTCTCGGCGGCGGTGGCGGCGGCCCGCATGCCGTGCTTGAGCATGATCTGCCCGGCGGCGGAGGAGAACACCGCGAACAGCAGCAGGGAGAAGCTGGCCAGGGTCAACGTCCGCCTCTCAGACGCCCACGCGGTGGGCCGGGACAGCGGCGGGGACGTCGGCGGGGACGTCGGTCGGCACGTACTGGCGGTTGAGGATGTCCTGGACATCGATGTGCTCCCCAGCGATGATCGTCCGCGCCGCGTGCGGGGTGAGCACGGCGACGTACTGGTAGCCGAAGAGGGTCGGCCGGATCCGGGTCAGCAGCTTCGACAGCGCGCCGAGCGCCCTGGCCGCCGGTCCGCCGCCGAGGACGGACCAGAACGGCGCTCCGGTGGCGCGGAGGGACAGCACGTCGTAGCCGGCGGAGCGTACAGTGCGGCGCAGACTGGCGCGGCTGAAGAAGCGCAGGTGTGTCTCGTCGAGGATGCCGCGCCGGTCGTAGTCGAAGATGCCGAGCGCGACGCGCAGCCGCGAGTACCAGTGGCCGAAGTTCGGTACGGACAGCAGGACGTGTCCGTCGGGGCGGAGCACGTCGCGCAGTTCGGCGAGGAGGCGTTCGGGGCGGGAGAGGTGTTCGACGACGTCGCCGGCGACGACGTAGTCGTACCCGCCGGCCTCGTGGACGGCGTCGGGCAGGCCCTCCTCCAGGTCGGCCGGGTGGAAGCCGCCCGAGCAGCGCTCGCGCACGCCGTCGACCTCCACGCAGTCGATGCCGGTGACCGTGTGCCCGAGGGCTTCGAGGCGCTCGGCGAACAGGCCGCCGGAGCAGCCGACGTCGAGGACGCGCCCGGGCGGCAGGTCGCGCATCCGGTCCAGGATGACGGCGTGCGAGGAGCCGTCGCCCTCCTTGAAGGCGTAGGCGACGGGCTTGGGAATCCAGTCGCAGGTGCCGAAGCCCTTTTTGGCGAGGCGGTATGCGAGGACGTCCTTGACGACGTCCTTGGCGTAGCGCAGGCCGTTGACGTAGCAGATCTCGTCCCCGTAGTAGGTGGGGATGGGGATCTCCTTGATGCGCATGCCGGCGTCGACGAGCTGGACGATGATCTGGGTGTCGAAGTCGAAGGCGTCGGTGTTGCGGTCGATGGGCAGCCGCCGCAGGGCGTCCACCTTGTAGGCGCGGTAGCCGGAGTGGAACTCGGTGAGCGCCGAGCCCAGGAGGGCGTTCTCCAGCCGCGTGAGGATGCGGTTGCCGAGCCACTTGTAGGCAGGCATGCCGCCGCGCAGGGCGTCGCGGGGCCGCATCATGCGGGAGCCGAAGACGGCTTCGCACTCGCCGCGTTCGAGGGGCTCGACCATCTGCGGGAGCAGCTCGGGGGCGTACTGGCCGTCGCCGTGGAGGAGGACGACGATGTCGAGGCCGCGCTCGGCGGCGAGGGCGTAACCGGCCTTCTGGTTGCCGCCGTAGCCGAGGTTCTTGGTGTGGCGCATGACGACGGTGGGGGGCATGCCGTCGAGCTGGGACCAGCGGCAGCCGGCGGTGAAGGTGGCGTCGTGGCTGGCGTCGTCGAGGATGAGGATCTCGGCGATGCGGGGCCGGAAGTCGGCGGGGATGCGGTCGAGGGTCTTCTCGAGGGTCGATTCGGCGTTGTACGCGACGACGAGGACCCCGATGCGGGGGCCGCTTTCGGCGGGGCCTGTGGGACTTTCGGGAGTCACGGGACTTCTCCACTCGTGGTGTCACGGGTACCGGGGGGTTCTGCGGGACTGGGTCAGTTGGCCGACCGGGCCGATCGCGCCTCCGTACGCGGCCTGGCGATCTCCACGGCGGGCGCCCCCGGATCGCGGCCCCTCGCCGCCGCGCCGAGCGCGCGGTGGATGCCGGTCGCCACGCACACCGCCAGCACCGCCCACCCCAGCGCGCCGAACGCCATCTCCGTGTCGGTCCAGTGGACGGGCCGCTGGCCCGCGTAGACGGACACGGCCACGCCGCCGACGACGACGCCGTACGCGATCCCCTGCCACAGGCCGATGACGAAGAGCCCGGCCGCCGGCCACGCGAGGTACTGCACCCCCGACGCGGTGCTCAGCAGGAGCAGCAGCCCCAGCGTGGTGGCGACGGCCACGGGTGCGTCGCCGGGCCGGCGCCAGGCGAGCCACACTCCGGCCGCCATGATCGCCGCGACGATCAGGAAGTGCCCGTCGCCGCGCACGAGCGCCACGTACGGCTCCGGCACCCCGGCCCAGCGGGCGAAGCGGATGATGCCCCAGAAGCTGAAGTTGCCGCCCGCGTACTCGAGCACGTTCGCCTTGAGCGCGCCCGGCACGGTGGCGATGACCGGCCCCCACACGGTGAGGAACAGCACCGCGAAGCCCCCGCCGAACCGGAGGAAGGTGGGGCGCCCGGCGCGCCAGGCGGCGACGAACAGCAGCGGAACCGCCACCACCGGGATGATCTTCACACTGATGCAGAGCGCCGCCGCGACGCCCGCCGCCCTGGGCTTCTTCCGGTCGACGAGCAGGTACGCGGCCGCGAAGGCGAACATCACCGCCACGGAGTCGGTGTTGCCGTGGTACCCGGAGGTGGCGACCAGGACCGGGCACAGGGCCGCGCCCAGCGCGCAGGCGACGGCCGTCCGCAGCCGGCCCCGCCTCCGTACGATCTCGAACACCAACAGCACGGTGATGAAGTCGGCCAGGCACGCCGGGAACCGGATCAGCGGCCGCCACGGCACCCCGTGCTGGGCGAGCCACTCCATGACGAGCAGCATCCAGCTCGCCAGCGGCGGATGGTTGTAGACGGGCAGCCAGGGCAGCGGCTCGGCGTAGACGCGAATGGGGTCCGTCCGGGCGATGGCCCGCGCGAAGCCCCAGAAGAAGCGCACATCGGCGGGCCCCCGGGTGGAGGCCGCGAGCGCGACTTTCGAGAGGAACGCGACCGCCGCGACGACGAGGACGGCGATCCGGGCTTTCCGCACGTCCCAAGAGGACGACATTCGGACGTTCATGTTGACGAACGTAGCAATACCAACGGTACGACGCGAAGCACCGATTAACACACTTAAACGGGCGTAAACGCAATACAGTTCGCTGTACGTGCATTATCGCCACAAAACCGACTTTGCGAATCACACGTATGGCTCACGGCCGTACGCAAGGCGCGGCGTCAACTCTCCTTGAAGGTAGGCCCAGTGAAAGCACTCGTACTCTCCGGAGGGGCCGGCACCCGGCTGCGCCCCATCACGCACACGTCCGCCAAGCAGCTCGTGCCCGTCGCCAACAAGCCGGTGCTCTTCTACGGACTCGAGTCCATCGCCGCCGCCGGGATCCGCGACACGGGCATCATCGTGGCCCCCGACACCGCCGACGAGATCCGTGCCGCCGTCGGCGACGGCTCGCGCTTCGGCCTCGACGTCACGTACATCCCGCAGCACGCGCCGCTCGGCCTCGCGCACGCCGTGCTGATCGCCCGTGAATTCCTCGGCGACGACGACTTCGTGATGTACCTCGGCGACAATTTCATCGTCGGGGGCATCACGGATCTGGTCGAGGAGTTCCGTACGAGCCGCCCCGACGCGCAGATCCTGCTGACCAAGGTGCCCGACCCGCGCGCCTTCGGCGTCGCCGAGCTCGACATCGACGGGCGGGTGGCGCGCCTGGAGGAGAAACCGGCGCATCCGCGCAGCGACCTCGCCCTGGTCGGGGTGTACCTCTTCTCGCCCGCCGTCCACGAGGCCGTCCGCGCCATCACGCCGTCGGCGCGCGGGGAGCTGGAGATCACGCACGCGCTCCAGTGGCTCATCGACGAGCGCCGCACGGTCACCTCCACGATCATCTCCGGCTACTGGAAGGACACCGGGAACGTCGCCGACATGCTGGAGGTGAACCGTTCCGTCCTGGAGATCCTCACCCCGGCGAACGAGGGCACCGTCGACGCCGCCACCGAGATCATCGGCCGCGTCCGCATCGGCGGCGGCGCGACCGTGCGCGGCTCGCGGATCGTCGGCCCGGCCGTCATCGGCGCGGGCACGGTCGTCGAGAACTCCTACATCGGCCCCTCCACCTCCATCGCGGAGAACTGCCGGGTGACGGACAGCGAGATCGAGTACTCCATCGTGCTCAGCGGCTCCTCCCTCCACGGCGTGGGTCGCGTGGAAGCGTCCCTTATCGGCCGTAACGTCGAGATCACCCCCGCCCCGGCCATCCCGGCCGCCCACCGCCTGGTGCTCGGCGATCACAGCAAGGTGCAGATCTCGTCATGACCCCGCCCCCTCCCGTCACACGGATCCTGGTGACCGGCGGCGCCGGTTTCATCGGCTCGCACTACGTCCGCACGCTGCTGGGCCCCGACGGGCCCGCCGGGCCGGACGGCCCCGCCCGGACCGAGGTCACGGTCCTGGACCGCCTCACCTACGCCGGAAACCTCGCCAATCTCGCCCCCGTCCGCGACCACCCCGGCTTCGCCTTCCTCCACGGCGACATCCGGGACGCCGACCTGGTCGACAAGCTGGTCTCCGAGCACGACCAGGTCGTGCACTTCGCCGCCGAGTCGCACGTCGACCGCTCGATCCTCGGCGCCGCCGAGTTCGTCCGCACGAACGTGCTCGGCACGCAGACCCTGCTGGACGCCTGCCTGCGTCACCGCACCGCGCCCTTCGTCCACATCTCGACGGACGAGGTGTACGGCTCGATCGAGACGGGCTCCTGGACGGAGGACGAGCCGGTACGGCCCAACTCGCCGTACGCCGCCTCCAAGGCGTCGGCCGACCTCATCGCGCTCTCCTACCACCGCACCCACGGCCTGGACGTCCGGGTCACGCGCTGCTCGAACAACTACGGCCCCCACCACTTCCCCGAGAAGGTCGTCCCCCTCTTCATCACCCGGCTGCTGGACGGCGGAAAGGTGCCCCTGTACGGGGACGGCTCGCACGTGCGGGACTGGCTGCACGTCGACGACCACGTGCGCGCGATCGAGCTCGTACGGACGCGGGGCCGGGCGGGCGAGATCTACAACATCGGCGGCGGGACGGAGCTGTCCAACCGCAAGCTGACGTCCCTCCTGCTGGACGCCTGCGGGGCGGACTGGTCCCACGTGCAGCAGGTCGAGGACCGCAAGGGCCACGACCGCAGGTACGCGGTGGACTGGACCAAGATCCGCGACGAGCTCGGCTACCGCCCGGCCAAGGACTTCGCGACGGGCCTCGCCGAGACGGTCGCCTGGTACCGCGACAACCGCTCCTGGTGGCAGCCGCTGCTGAGCCGGGCGGCGCTGTGACGGGCCCCTGGCTGGTCACCGGCGCGGCCGGGATACTCGCCCGCGATGTGCTGACCTGCTTGGGCGATGAGGCTGTCGGCCTCACGCGCCGCGACCTGGACGTGTGCGACGCTCACGCGGTCCGCGAGGCGGTGGCGGCGCTGCGCCCCTCGGTGGTCGTCAACTGCGCGGCCTGGACGGCCGTGGACGACGCCGAGACGCGCGAGGCCGAGGCCCTGTCCGTCAACGGCACGGCGGTCCGCTCGCTGGCGGAGGCGTGCGCCGCGCAGGGCTGCCGACTGCTGCACGTCTCGACGGACTACGTCTTCGACGGCCGCGCTTCGGCTCCGTACACCGAGGACGCGCTCCCCGCCCCCCGCACCGCGTACGGCCGCACCAAGCTCGCGGGCGAACGCGCCGTCCTGGAACTGCTCCCCGAGGACGGCTACGTGATCCGGACGGCCTGGCTGTACGGGGCGGGCGGCGCCAACTTCGTCCGCACCATGGCCCGTCTGGAGGTGGAACGCCCCTCCGTGGACGTCGTCGCGGACCAGCGCGGCCAGCCCACGTGGAGCGCCGACGTCGCCCGCCTCCTCGTCGCCCTCGGCCGCGCGGACGCGCCGCCGGGCGTCTACCACGCCACGAACGCGGGCGACGGCACCTGGCACGACCTCGCCCGGGAGACCTTCCACCTCCTGGGCGCGGACCCCGACCGCGTCCGGCCCACGACGAGCGAGGCCTTCCCCCGACCGGCACCGCGCCCGGCGTACAGCGTCCTGGGCCACGCGCGCTGGCGGCAGGCGGGGCTGCGGCCGCTGCGCGACTGGCGGGAAGCGCTACGGGCGGCGCTCCCCGCGCTGCTCACACCCGCGCGGTGAACTCCGCCCAGGCACGCGGCGAGACGGCGAGCGGACTGGTCCGCGTCGAGGTCTCGGACACGCACCAGGCACGGCCCGTGCGCTGGGGGAACGGCCTCACGCTGGTCGACGCGCTCGCGGCACGGTGGGGCGTGGAGGTCCGCCTCGGCCCCGGCAAGACGGTGTGGGCGGAGTGCACGCCGCACCCCTAGCACTCCAGCGCGACGTCCAAGCCTGCTTCGATTTGCAGGTTCTCTTCAGCTGGAAACGTTGGGTTAACCCGGCACACAACTTTGCCAGGTTAAAGTGTTCTTGACCGGTCCTTGACCGTACCTTGGTAAGCGCAAAAGGTAGTGAACTGCCTGGAGGGGGGCGCATGTTCGGAGGCATGACGGTCTTTCGGTCCGTGCTTGGCTCCTCGGTGCCGCCCTCCTCGTCCTTCCGTTCCTCACATGCTCGGCGTCCTTCGCATCTGCGCACACGGCCTGTCACTCCATGGCCAAGACCCGAGCGGGCCATGCCTGGTGCCGCGTACCACCGCACGTCGAGATGAGTGTCAGGCCACTCACCGGCCGTACCAACAGGTGTTCCGCTGCGGAGCAGACCCCCCACATCTCTGTCCTGTGTCCTGTAAGCCCGACGCGCCCCTACGGCGCGCCAGGAGGAGTCACATCATGCAACCCCTCATCGACAACGCCCGCACGTTCGGACAGCGCCCTGAGGAGTTCGCCGGGCTGGCCGAGGGCCAGTCGCCCGAGGTCCTGTTCGTCACCTGCTCCGACTCCCGGGTCGTTCCGGCCCTGATCACGGGCGCCCGCCCCGGCGAACTGTTCGAGCTGCGCACCGCGGGCAACATCGTCCCCCCGTACGCCTCCGCCACCCCCACTGGTGAGGCGGCCACGATCGAGTACGCCGTGCAGGTGCTCGGCGTCAAGCACGTCGTGGTGTGCGGCCACTCCCACTGCGGCGCGGTCGGTGCGGTGGTCCGCCACGACGACCTGACCGCCGTTCCCGCCGTGCGCGACTGGCTCGCGCACGCCGCGGACGAGCCCAAGTGCTCCGACCCCGCCGACCCGGCGGTCGCCGAGGCCGTGCAGAACCACGTGCTGACTCAGCTGGAGCGACTGCGCTCCTACCCGTGCATCGAGGAGCGCCTCCAGGCGCGCCAACTCCAGTTGCACGGCTGGTACTACGAGGTCCACACCGGGACCGTCCGGGAACACCGCGCGCAATCGGACACGTTCGAGACGCTCTGAGGGGACGAGTGACCATGTTGTCGAAGTTTCCTCACCTGAGGCAGGACTTCGCTGCCTCCATCGTCGTCTTCCTGGTCGCCGTGCCGCTGTGCGTCGGCGTGGCGGTCGCCTCCGGGGTCCCCGCGGAGCTCGGGCTCGTCACCGGCATCGTGGGCGGCCTCGTCACCGGGCTCATGCGCGGCAGCAGCCTCCAGGTGTCCGGGCCCGCCGCGGGCATGACCGTGCTGGTCTTCGAGGCCGTCAGCGAGTTCGGGGTGCCCACACTCGGCGTGATCGTGCTGGTCGCCGGGCTGCTCCAGCTCGCCATGGGATTCCTCAAGGCGGGCCGCTGGTTCCGGGCGATATCCGTCTCCGTCGTCGAGGGCATGCTCTGCGGCATCGGTCTGGTGATCATCGCCGGGCAGATATACGCGGCGGCGGGCCTGAAGGCCCCGGAGACCGGCATCGGCAAGCTCGTGGGGCTCCCGGGGGCCTTCGCCGCCGCGCTCGGCAGCACGGAGGCTCTGGCCTCGCTCGCGATCGGCGCGGGCACCATCGCCTTCCTCGTGCTGTGGAAGAAGATGCCCAAGAAGGCGCAGGCCGTGCCCGGCGCCCTCGCAGCGGTCATGCTGGCCACCATCGCCACGTTCGCCCTCAGCCTGCCGGTCGCCACCGTCCAGGTGGAGGGCCTGCTCGGCGTCATCCAGCCGCCGGGGCCCGAGGCATTCGGTGAGCTGGCCGGCCCTGCCATCTGGGGCACCATCATCGCGTTCACGCTGATCGCGTCGGCGGAGAGCCTGTTCAGCGCGGCGGCCGTGGACCGGCTGCACGACGGTCCGCGCACCCAGTACGACAAGGAAATGATCGCCCAGGGCACGGGCAACACGGTCTGTGGTCTGCTCGGCGCGCTGCCCATGACCGCGGTGATCGTGCGCAGCTCCGCCAACGTCAACGCGGGCGCGAAGACCAAGGCGTCGCGTGTGCTGCACGGCGTGTGGCTGCTGCTGTTCGCCGCCGCGCTGCCGTCCGCCCTGGCGCTGATCCCGATCCCCGCTCTCGCCGGCATCCTCGTGCACGCGGGCTGGAAGCTGATCCCGTTCCGCCAGATCGCGGCGCTGTGGCGGGGCCACAAGGGCGAGGCTCTGATCCTCGTGATCACGGCCGTGTCGATCGTCGCGGTGAACATGTTCGAGGGCGTGCTCATCGGTCTGGCCCTGTCGGTCGTCAAGACCGCCTGGGATGCGTCGCACGTCAAGCTGGAGGTCATCGACAAGGGCGCCGGCCCGATCCAGGCCTACCTGTCGGGCAACGCGACCTTCCTGCGGCTGCCGAAGATTCTCGACAGCCTGGAGGCGCTGCCCCAGGACCGGCCGGTCGAGCTGGATCTCTCCGGGCTGCACCACTTGGACCACGCCTGCCGCACGGCCCTGGAGAACTGGGCCGAACGGCACAGCGCGGTCGGTACGGAACCGGTGAAGGTCACCGAACGTGTGGTCGCCGCGTCGGGCGGGAGGGCCCCGGTGGCCTAGGACCGCCGGGAATGGATCTCGGCGTCTCGCGGCTGTCCTCAGAGATCAGGTCGAGTGGCCACTCGTGGCCACTCGTCCTTCTCCGTACCGACCTTGAGGGAGTGTCAGCAGTATGTCCGTCACACAGCCCGCCGCCGAACGTGTGCGCGTCTCCGCGGAACCCGACTGGTACGAGTCGGCCGGTATCTCACTCGGGGTCCGGGTCGGAAACCTCGTCTTCACCTCGGGACAGGCTCCCATCAACGCCCAGGGGGCCACGGTCGGCGCCGGGGACTTCGAGGCGCAGGCCCGTCAGGCGCTCGCGAATCTGTCGACGGTGCTGACGAATGCGGGCTCCAGCCTCGCCGATGTGGTCAAGGCGACCGTGTTCGTCACCGACATCACGCAGCAGGACGTCTACGCAAAGCTGCGCGCGGAGCACTTCCCGGACAAGCCGCACCTGGCGGAGTCGTTCGTGGAGGTCTCCTCGCTCGCCGCGCCCGAGTGGATGATCGAGATCGAGGCCATCGGACTCGTCCGGTGAGGTGCCAGGCCCCCTAGGCTCCCGCGCCCTCGCGCCGAGCGCCAACGACATGGGGCGTCACCGCCCGGCCGGGATGCGCGGCGTCCCGTCAGCGGCCCGCGTCGCCGCCCGCAGCGTCGCGTACCACTCCGTACACGCCTCGTACGACGGCAGCAGGCCGCCCCGCTCGGCTTCGGCGAGGGTGGGCGCGGCGGCGTCCTTGTCGGACAGGACGGGGGTGAGGTCGGCCGGCCAGGGGATGGCGAGGTCCGGGTCGAGCGGGTGGACGCCGTGCTCGCGGGCGGGGGCGTACCCACGCGAACAGAGGTAGACGACCGTGGCGTCGTCGGTGAGGGCCATGAAGCCGTGGCCGAGTCCCTCGGCGAGGTGGACGGCGCGGTGGTCCCGGTCGTCGAGCCGGACCGCCTCCCAGGCGCGGTAGGTGGGCGAGCCGGTGCGCAGGTCCACGATGACGTCGAGGACCGCGCCGCGCACGCACGTCACGTACTTCGCCTGGCCGGGCGGTACGTCCGCGAAGTGGATGCCGCGCAGGGTGCCGCGGCTGGACACCGAGCAGTTGGCCTGGGCGAGGCCCAGCCCGTACCCGGCGGCCTCGGCCAGGTCCGGGGCCCGGAACCACTCGTGGAAGCTGCCCCTGCTGTCGTGGAACACGCGCGGTTCCATGACCCACGCACCGTCGATACCCAGCGCACGCACTGTCGGCCCACCGTCCTCACCGTTGCACGGAACACGAACGGCAGGCTCAACCCCCGGGCGCCCGCGGGGTCACCGAGCCCGCGCCCAACCAGGTGAAGCGGCTCAGACGCGCAGCGCCGCCACCGCCGAGCGCGCCAGGTCGTCGAGGTACCCCTTCGGCAGGGGCGAGCGGACGACGACGAGCCGCCAGTACAGCGGGCCGATGATGAGGTCCAGCGCCCGCTCCGGGTCCGCGCCCTCGGGGAGTTCGCCGCGCTCGACGGCCTCGCGTACGACGACGGCCGCCACGCCCTGCTGGCTGTCGAGCAGCTGGGCCCTGACGGCGTCGGCGATCTCGGGGTGGCGGGCCGCCTCCACCAGGAGGTCCGGGATGACCTGGGAGGCGACGGGGTGGCGCAGGGCGTGGGCGGCGACCTCCAGGAGCGCGCGGACGTCGCCGTACAGCGAGCCGGTGGCCGGGGCCGGGAGGCCCTGGGTGGCGAAGGCGGTCAGCAGGTCCAGGACGAGCGACAGCTTGGACTTCCAGCGCCGGTAAACCGCCGTCTTGCCGACGCCCGCGCGGCGCGCGATGCCCTCGATGGACATGCGGGCGAATCCGACGGCCGCGAGCTCCTCGAAGACGGCGGCCCTGATCGCATCGGTCACGTCCTCCCGCAGCACGGCGGCTCCGGCGGGGGCGCGGCGGCGCGTGCTCCCGGGGGGCGGGGTCGGCGGTGCAGTCATGCCCCGGATCATAGCGCGACGCCCGCGTCACGACGGGACGGTTGCGTTCCGACGTCAGATCGTCCTACTCTCGCCGTAACGACGATACGGTCCCGTTCCGACCATGGAGCATGACGCGAAGGGCTGAAGGGCTGCGGTGAGTACGAGTGTGAGCGTGAGTACGAGTACGCGTGCGTACGCGGCCGAGGAAGACCTCCGGCAGCTCGCCCAGCGCCACGGGCTGACGGTCAGCGGCGCCCGCCCGCCCCTGACCGAGTACGCCCGGCGGCTCTGGGCGCGGCGCCACTTCATCACCGCCTTCGCCACGGCCCGCCTCACCGCCCAGTACAGCCAGGCGAAGCTCGGGCAGGTCTGGCAGCTGATGAACCCGCTGCTCAACGCCGCCGTCTACTTCTTCATCTTCGGCGTGCTGATGAACACCCGGAGCCACGTCGAGGACTTCGTCCCCTTCCTCGTCACCGGCGTCTTCATCTGGACCTTCACGTCCTCCTCCATCGCCGTCGGCACCCGCGCCATCAGCGGCAACATCGGCCTGGTCCGCGCGCTGCACTTCCCGCGCGCCAGCCTGCCCGTCTCGCTGGCGCTGCAGCAGCTCCAGCAGCTCGCCTTCTCGCTGGGCGCGCTCATCGTCATCCTGTTCTGCTTCGGCGTCCGGCCCGGCTGGTCCTGGTTGCTGGCCGCGCCCGCCCTGTTCCTCCAGTCCCTCTTCAACGCGGGCGTCTCGCTGGTGATGGCCCGCCTGGCGGCCCGTACGCCGGACATCGCCCAGGTGATGCCCTTCGTGCTGCGCACCTGGATGTACGTGTCCGGCGTGATGTGGAGCATCGACAAGGTGCTGGCGGACAACCGCGTCCCGCACGTCGTCGGCCTGGCCCTGGAGTACAACCCGGCGGCCCTCTACATCGACCTCGTGCGCTTCGCGTTCATCGACAGCTTCACCGCCGACCGGCTGCCGCCCCACGTGTGGGCCGCGGCGTCCGGCTGGGCACTGCTCGCCTTCGTGGGCGGCTTCATCTACTTCTGGAAGGCAGAGGAGACCTACGGCCGTGGCTGACACTCTCACCGCATCCACCGAATCCACCCCCGCCCCCGCCCCGGCCCCCGCGGTCGAGCGCGTCCCGACCGTCATCGTGGACGGCGCCCACGTGACGTACACCGTCCAGGGCGCGGGCGGCAAGCCGCAGGGCCCGCCCCTCGCCCGCATCCTGAACCGCCGCAAGGCGCGGGCCGCCACCCGCAAGGTCCACGCCGTCAAGGGCGTGAGCTTCGTCGCGTACAAGGGCGAGGCCATCGGGCTCATCGGCACCAACGGCTCGGGCAAGTCCACCCTGCTCAAGGCCATCGCGGGGCTGCTGCCCACCAGCCAGGGGCGCATCTACACCCAGGGCCAGCCCTCCCTGCTCGGCGTGAACGCGGCGCTGATGGGCGACCTGACCGGCGAGCGCAACGTCATCCTCGGCGGTCTGGCGATGGGCATGACGCGCGAGGAGATCCACGCCCGCTACCAGGAGATCGTCGACTTCTCCGGGATCAACGAGAAGGGCGACTTCATCTCGCTCCCGATGCGGACGTACTCCTCCGGCATGGGCGCCCGCCTGCGGTTCGCCATCGCCGCCGCCAAGAGCCATGAGGTGTTGCTCATCGACGAGGCGCTGGCGACCGGCGACGCGAAGTTCCGCAGGCGCAGCCAGGAGCGGATCAACGAGCTGCGCGCCGAGGCGGGCACGGTGTTCCTGGTCAGCCACAGCAACGGCACGATCCGGGAGACCTGCGACCGGGCGATCTGGCTGGAGGCGGGGACGATCCTGATGGACGGGCCGGCGAACGAGGTCGTCGACGCGTACGAGGCGCACACGAACAAGAAGTAGTAGGAAACGGGCAAGAAACGGTCGGGTGGCGGGCCGCAAATAGTCAGTATCAGCGCATAGGGAACATAAAGTGCGCTGAGATGACGACGACCTCCCGCCACCCCCGCGCCTCCCGGTACTCCGGTTCCTCCCGGTACTCCGGTTCCTCCCGGCACTCCGGTTCCTCCCGGTACCGGCTCGGCGGCGGCGGCCGCGCCCGCCTGCCGCTCTCCGCCGTACTCGCCCTCACCGCCGCCTGGGCCTTCACCCGCGCCGGCATGCTCCTGCTCCTGCGGGACGACACCCTCGGCATCGGCGGCGTCGGGCGTGAGGTGTACGTGCTCTACCGGCACTGGTACGAGCTGCTCGCCCTCGGGGCCTTCCCGGCGGGCGACGTCACCTGGCAGTACCCGCCGGGCGCCGGGCTGGTGCTCCTCGCCCCGGGGGCCGTGCCGTGGCTGACGTACTACCAGGCGTTCGTGGCGCTGACGCTCCTCGCCGACGCGGTGGTGGCGGTCGCGCTCGCCCGCGCGGCGCGCGCCGGCAGCAGCTCCGGCGCGTGGTTCTGGATCGGCGGGCTGCCGCTCCTGCTGCACCTCCCGCTCGCCCGGTACGACGTGCAGGTCACGGCCCTCGCGGTGCTCGCGCTGCTGGCGCTGGGCGCCCGGCGGCCCCGGGCCCGGCTCGGCGGGGCGCTGGCGGGGCTCGGCGCCATGGTCAAGGTGTGGCCGCTGCTGGTCCTGCTGGGCGCGCCCCGGGGACGGCCGACCCTTCGGGCCTGGGCCTCCGCGGTCGTCGCGGCGGGCGCGCTTCTCGGCGTCGTGGTGCTCGCCTTCGCGCACCCGCTGGACTTCCTGCGCCAGCAGGGCAGCCGGGGCGTGCAGATCGAGTCGCTCGGCGGCAGCGCGCTGTCGCTGGCCCGGCTGCTCGCCGGCTGGCCGGGGGCCGTCGAGTACCGCTACGGCGCCTTCGAGCTGACCGGCCCCTACGTGTCGAGCGTCGCCCGCCTCGCGCTGGCGCTCACCGCCGCCGCGCTGTGCTGGCTGCTGGTGTGGCGGCTGCGGTCGCGCCGCTGGAACGCCGCCACCCCGCTGGACGCGGCCCTCGCCGCCGTACTCCTCTTCACCGTCACCAGCCGGGTGATCAGCCCCCAGTACATGGTGTGGCTGCTGGGCCTGGCGGCGGTCTGCCTCACCTCCCGGCACACCACCCAGCGGCCCGTCGCGCTCCTGCTGCTGCCCGCGGCGGCGCTCAGCTCGCTCGCGTACCCGCTGCTGTACGACGACGTCATCAACGTCGCGCCGGCGGGCGTCGCCGTCGTGGCCGTACGGAACGCGCTGCTGATCGCGGCGACCGTGCTGTCCTGCCGGCGGCTGTGGCGCGCGACCGTATGAGGCGGCGTCCATGACGAAGGCGCCCCCCGCATCGCGGGAGGCGCCTTCACCGCACGTCGGACGGCTCAGCTGTGCGTACGCAGCAGCGTCCGCATCGTCCGCATCGCCACCGACAGGTTGGCCAGGTCGAAGTCGTCCGAGTTGTGGATCTCGTCGAGCGTCGAGCGCGCCCGGCCCAGGATCGCGGCGTTCTTCTGCTCCCAGGCCTGGAACCGCTCCTCCGGCGTCGAGGTGCCGTTCCCCGCCGAGAGCACGTCGGCCGTGAGCGCGGCGTGCGCGGCGTACAGGTCCTCGCGGATGGAGGCGCGGGCCATGGACTGCCAGCGGTCGGCGCGCGGCAGCTCGATGATCCGGTCCATCAGCTGGGTGATGGCCAGCCGGTCGGCCAGGTCGTAGTAGACCTCGGCGACCGCCATCGGGTCCTTGCCCGTCCGGTCCGCGATCGCGACGATGTCGAGCGTCGGGAAGGCGGAGGAGAAGCCGGCCACCCGCAGCGCCAGCTCGTCCGGGACGCCCGCCGCGGTGAGCTCCTCGACCAGCGACTCGTACCACTCCAGGTCCGCGCCGCGCAGCATCTTCGGCAGCTGCGCCCAGACCAGCTCGACGCGCTCGGCGAAGAACTCGATGGTCTCGGCGAGCTTGAGCGGCTGCGGCCGGTTGTTCAGCAGCCAGCGCGTGCCGCGCTCGACCAGGCGGCGCGAGTGGAGCCGGATGCGGGTCTGGACGTCGGCCGGGACCCTGTTGTCGAGGGCCTCGACGGCGTCCCACACCTCGCTCAGGCCGAAGATCGCGCGGGCGGCGAGCTGCGCGCGCACGATCTCCTCGGTCGAGGCGCCGGTCTCCTCGCGCAGGCGGTGCAGGAAGGTCGAGCCACCGGTGTTGACGGTGTCGTTGACCAGCACCGTGGTGATGATCTCGCGGCGCAGCGCGTGGGCGTCGATCTGCGCCGGGAACTCCTCGCGCAGCTTGGACGGGAAGTACGCGTGCAGCAGCTCGCGCAGGTACGGGTCGTCGGGCAGATCCGTGTGGATCAGCTCCTCCGCGACCGTGATCTTGGTGTAGGCGAGCAGCACGGCCAGCTCGGGCTGGCTCAGGCCCTGCCGGTTGCCCAGCAGCTCGCGGATCTGACGGTCGGTCGGCAGGAACTCCAGCGACCGGTCCAGGTGGCCCTCGCGGCTGAGGCGGCGCATGAAGCGCTGGTGGGCGTGGAGGAGCGACGGGGACTGCTCGACGGCGTTGGCCAGGGCGACGTTCTGCGCGTAGTTGTTGCGCAGCACGAGCGCGCCGACCTCGTCCGTCATCTCGGCGAGGATCTTGTTGCGCTGCTTGACGGTCATGTCGCCGTCGGTCACCAGGGCGTTGAGCAGGATCTTGATGTTCACCTCGTGGTCGGAGGTGTCCACGCCGGCGCTGTTGTCGATGGCGTCGGTGTTGATCTTGCCGCCGGTGCCCTCGGGGCCGCCCTTGCGGGCGAACTCGATGCGGCCGAGCTGGGTCAGGCCGAGGTTGCCGCCCTCGCCGACGACCTTGACGCGCAGGTCCTCGCCGTTGACGCGGATGGCGTCGTTGGCCTTGTCGCCGACGTCGGCGTGCGACTCGGTGGAGGCCTTGGCGTACGTACCGATGCCGCCGTTCCACAGCAGGTCGACCGGCGCCTGGAGGATCGCCTTCATCAGCTCGGCCGGGGTCAGCTTGGTGACGCCCGCCTCGATGCCGAGGGCGGCCCGCATGTGCGCGTTGACCGGGATCGACTTGGCCGTACGGGGGTGGATGCCGCCGCCCGGGGACAGCAGCTCCTTGTCGTAGTCGGCCCAGGAGCTGCGCGGCAGCTCGAACAGGCGGCGGCGCTCGGCGTACGAGACGGCCGCGTCCGGGTTCGGGTCGATGAAGATGTGGCGGTGGTCGAAGGCGGCCACGAGCCGGATGTGCTCGGAGAGCAGCATGCCGTTGCCGAACACGTCACCGGACATGTCGCCGACGCCGACGACCGTGAAGTCCTGCGTCTGGGTGTCGTGGCCCAGCTCGCGGAAGTGCCGCTTGACGGACTCCCAGGCGCCGCGGGCCGTGATGCCCATGCCCTTGTGGTCGTAACCGGCGGAGCCGCCGGAGGCGAAGGCGTCACCCAGCCAGAAGCCGTACGCGACGGCGACCTCGTTGGCGATGTCGGAGAAGGTCGCGGTGCCCTTGTCGGCGGCGACGACGAGGTACGTGTCGTCCTCGTCGTGCCGGACGACGTCGGCCGGCGGCACGACCTCGCCGGCCACCAGGTTGTCGGTGATGTCGAGCAGCGCCGAGATGAAGGTGCGGTAGCAGGCGATGCCCTCCGCCAGCCAGGCGTCACGGTCGACGGCCGGGTCCGGCAGCTGCTTGGCGACGAAGCCGCCCTTGGCGCCGACGGGCACGATGACGGTGTTCTTCACCATCTGCGCCTTGACCAGGCCGAGGATCTCGGTACGGAAGTCCTCGCGCCGGTCGGACCAGCGCAGGCCGCCGCGGGCGACCTTGCCGAAGCGCAGGTGGACGCCCTCGACGCGCGGCGAGTACACCCAGATCTCGAACGCCGGGCGCGGCGCGGGCAGGTCCGGGATCGCCTGCGGGTCGAACTTCATCGACACGTACGCGTGCGGCTCGCCGCTCTCCGTCTTCTGGAAGAAGTTCGTGCGCAGCGTCGCCTTGATGACCGTGAGGAAGGAGCGCAGGATGCGGTCCTCGTCCAGGCTCGCGACCTGGTCGAGCGCGCCGTCCAGCTCCTCCATCAGGCCGTCGATCAGCTCGGTGCCGGCACGCTGCCGCTCGGGCGCCATGCGCGCCTCGAAGAGGGAGACCAGCAGCCGGGTGGTGTGGACGTTGTTGCGGAGGGTGTCCTCCATGTAGTCCTGGCTGAAGGTCGAACCGGCCTGGCGCAGGTACTTCGCGTACGCGCGCAGCACCATCGCCTCGCGCCAGTTCAGCCCGGCGCTCAGCACGAGGGCGTTGAAGCCGTCGTTCTCGGCGCGGCCGGTCCAGGTGGCGGCGAACGCCTCCTGGAAGCGCTCGCGCGCGTCGTCGGCGAGGTAGTCGGCGCCGTTGGCACCGGCGGCGCCGCCGGCCGTGTGCGGCATGCGCAGGCCGAAGTCGTAGACCCACGCGCTCGTCCGGTCCGCGCAGCGCAGCTCGTACGGGCGCTCGTCGACGACCTCGACGCCGAGGCGGTTGAGGACCGGCAGGACGGCGGAGAGGGAGACCTGGGCACCGGTCTTGTAGATCTTGAAGCGGCGCTCGCCGGGGCCCGCGCCGACCGGCTCGTAGAGGGAGAGCGCGAACTCCTTCTCGCCCTTGATCAGCTGCTCCAGGTGGACCAGGTCCGCGACGGCGGCGCGCGGCGTGTGGTCGGCCTTGTAGCCCTCGGGGAAGGCGCCCGCGTACCGGCGCAGCAGCTCTGCGGCGCGCTCCTCGCCGGTCTCGGCGTTGAGCGCCTCGGCGAAGCCGTCGTCCCAGGAGCGGGCGGCCTCGACGAGCCGGCCCTCGATGCGCTCGACGTCGGCGTCGGTGAGCGGGGTCAGCTCGCTGCCCTGCGGGACGCGGATGACGAAGTGCAGCCGGGTCAGCACCGACTCGGTGCTCATCAGGGTGAAGTCGGCGCTGGTGCCGCCGAGCTCCTCCTTGAGGATGTCGGTCAGGCGCTCGCGGACGGTGGTGTTGAAGCGGTCGCGCGGGAGGTAGACGAGCGCGGAGTAGTAGCGCCCGTACTCGTCCTGGCGCAGGTAGAGCCGCAGCCGGCGCCGCTCCTGGAGGTACAGCACGCTCGTGGCGATCGCCTCGAGCTGGTCGACGGGCGTCTGGAAGAGCTCGTCGCGCGGGTACGTCTCCAGGATCTGGAGCAGGTCGCGGCCGTCGTGGCTGCTCGGTGAGAAGCCCGCCGTCTCCAGGACCTCGGCGACCTTGCGGCGGATGACCGGCACACGGCGCACGGACTCGGTGTACGCGGCGGACGAGAACAGCCCCAGGAAGCGCCGCTCACCGATCACGTTGCCATTGGCGTCGAACTTCTTGACGCCGACGTAGTCCAGGTACGAGGGCCGGTGCACGGTGGCGCGGCTGTTCGCCTTCGTCAGGATCAGCAGCTTGTGCTCGCGGGCCTTGGCGCGGGCGTCGCGCGGCAGGCGGTTGAAGGACGGCGAGACGGGGTGGGCCTCGTCGCCGCTGTGGTGCGGGTCCGAACGCAGTATGCCGAGACCGGTGCCGGGGACGGCGGCGAGGGCGTCGTCCTCGGTGAGCTGGTACTCGCGGTAGCCGAGGAAGGTGAAGTGGTCGTCGGCCAGCCAGCGCAGCAGCTCGCGGGCCTCGTCGACCTCCGTGGAGCGCAGGTCCTCGGCGATCGGCTCCCGCGGCAGGTCCTCGGCGATGCGCAGCGCGGCGTCGCGCATCTTCTCCCAGTCCTCGACGGCCTCGCGGACGTCGGACAGGACGCGCAGCAGGTCGGAGGTGATCTGCTTGAGGTCGCCGCGGTCGGTCTCGCGGTCGATCTCGACGTGGATCCACGACTCGGTGAGGGCGTCGTGCGGCAGGCCGCCGTGGACCTTTGTCTCGGCGGGGAGGATCTCGATCAGCTGGCCGGTCACGTCACGGCGGACGACGACCTGCGGGTGGATGACGACGTGGATGCCGCGCCCCTGGCGGGACAGCTCGTTGGTCACCGAGTCGACGAGGAACGGCATGTCGTCCGTCACGACCTCGACGACGGAGTGGCTGCACGTCCACCCGTTCTCTTCCACGGTGGGCGTGTGCACGCGGACGTTCGCGGTGCCCTGGGGGCGATTCTCGGCCAGCCGGTAGTGGGACAGCGCGGCGCCGAAGACGTCGACGGGGTCGCGGTCCGCGAGGTCCTCCGGAGCGGTGTGCAGGTAGTAGCGCTGGAGGTAGTCGAGAACGGTGTCCCGGTCCGGTCGCTCCCCGTCCTCGGTCCCGATCGCGAGTCGCCCCCCGACCGGGCTGTTCTCAGCTACCCGGGCAGCCCGTTCGAGCAGCTCGGCCTTGGCTTCGTCCAGCTTGGTCTGCATGTCCTCTGGCTCCTGTCGCGCGCCGTTGCGTGACGTAGGTGAAAGAAAAAGTGACACAACGCCACGACGCGGGGTTTCCGGTCTGAGGCGACGTTATGCCGCGATGAGAGATGTCCGGGCCGTTATCGGCCAATTTTGCCGAGCGCCCCGCAAACGAAAAATCAGCGCTCGCCCGGGCACGATGGCATCCCGGGCGCAGGCCGGGGGCTTCGCTGCCCCCTCGGCGTATAGCGCTGATCACGGGTCCAGGCTATCGCTCTTCCCCCCGGCGCCGTCATGAGCCGTATGTGTACAAATCCCAGTGGGGAAGTTTGACACTCTGGACAGCGACAGACGCCCGCTCCGGCCAACCGGCCTCCCGCCCGCTCAGGCCCGAGCCCGCACCCGCCGATGGCGGGAACGCCCCACCAGAGGCCCCGCACCCGGCAACGGACCCGCAAGGGGCCACGCACCGGCCACGTCCCGCCCGGCAGGGGCGACCGAGCGGCCCTACGCCACCAGCTCCTCCGCCACCGCCACCGCTTCCTCCAGCGAGTCCACCACCGGCACCCCCACCGCCTCCAGGCTCGCCCGGCTGTGCGAGCCCCCGGTGTACAGCACCGCCTTCGCGCCCACATGCGCCGCCGCCAGCGCGTCGTCCGCCGCGTCGCCGATGACGCACACGCGCTCCGGCGACGACGCCACGGTCCCGTCCAGCGCCAGCAGATGCCGCACCATGTGCGCGGCCTTGCCGGCCGTGGACGTGTCCATGCGCCCGTCCACGCGGACGAACCGCGATTCGATGCCGTGCCGCCGCACGAACGGCACCAGCTGGTCGTGGGGCGCCAGCGACAGCAGCGACTGCGTGTACCCGGCCTCCTGCCGCGCCGCCAGCAGCTCCGCCGCTCCGGCCGTCAGCCCGCACGCCTCCGCCCGCACCCAGTAGTGCCGGTGGAACGCGCCGTCCATGACGGCCCACTCCGCCTCCGTGGGCATCCGGCCCATCAGCCGCTCGTAGAACACCGGCACCGGCACGCAGTACAGCTCGCGGTAACGCTCGAGGGTGATCGGCTCCAGGCCTATCTCCTCGAACGCCGCGTTCGTCGCCCCGATGACCGCGTCGATGTCATCGAGCAGTGTGCCGTTCCAGTCCCACACCAGGTGGGTGCCGCGCTTCCCCATGCCAAAACGGTACCGGCCCCCACCGACAATCGACCCCGAGCGGCCCTCAGCCCAGCAGCGCGGGGATCTCCTGCACCCCGAACCACAGCAGCTCGTGGTCCTCGGCACCGTCCACCGTGAACTGCGCGTCCTCGTCCCCCTGGTCCGCCGCGCCCAGCGCGTCCGCCGCCGCGGAGACGTCCGCCGTCGCGTCGTCCGCGTCCGCGTGCACCGCGGCCGCCTTGGCCAGCGGCACCGGCCCGGCGACGCGTACCTCGCCGACCGAGGCGGGGTCGAGGCTCGCGTCGGGGTCGGCACTCACGGCCCGGTCTGGTACGTCGAGGGCGACGACCACCCGCCGCCGTGCGGCCAGGGGGTCACCGGCGATGAGCCGCAGCGACGCCGCGGCGGCGCGGCTGAGCGCGGCGTACTCGAGCTCCTCGATGTCGTCGGAGACGTACCACTCGCGCAGTCCGGGCGTCACGGCGTAGGCGGTGAGCGGACCGGGCCCGAGCTCGCCCGCCTTGTGCGCCTCTGCGAGGCCGGGGAGCGTCAGGGGGACGTACACGCGCATGGCAGGCCGCTTTCGTAGTCGGGAGACGCCCTCAGGATACGTGCGCGGTCCCCTTTTCGGGCCCTGAGGCCACCCGCCCCGCACGTCCACAAGCGGCACCCCGGACCGCCGCCCGATCCAGGTCGCACAAGGCTCCCACCACCCGGATAGGTGAACCTCTCCCCGGCCGCCTGGGCCGTCGGCGGCGATTGCGGCCGCCCGTCCCGCCCCCGTAACAAGATCCCCAACCGAAGTTACCGCCCGGTAGAAGCCGGGTCCGACGGAACGGGGCCGCCATGACCACCGCCGCCACGCGCACGCAGACGAGCCGCACGACGACGCGCCCGCAGACGCCCCGCCCGGCCGGCCGCCGCGACCAGCGGGCCCCTGGAGGGGCCGGCACGGTCCGGCAGGCCCGGCCCCAGCGGCCGCAGCCGCCCCACGCCGTGTTCGCCGAGCGCCTGCTCGCCGTCCTCAGCGGCGAGCGCCCGGTGCACTGGATGCTCGGGCAGACCGTCGGGGAGGCGTACGACCAGCTGATCCGCCTCGCGCCCCACGCGCCCCTGCGCGCCCGCGGCGCGCACGCCGCCCGCCCCGTGATCCGCCGCTGTGGCGTGTTCCCGCTGCGGCCTGGCGTGGTGGAGGCGTTCGCGACGATCGCGACCGGCGACCGGTTCCGGGCGATGGCGTTCCGCCTGGAGCAGGGCGAAGACCGCAGGTGGCGCTGCGCGGCCGTGGAGCTCGGCGGAAACCACCCGTAGACGCGGCAGGGCCGGGACACGCGCCACGCGCGCGTACCCGGCCCCGCTGTCAACGCCTTGGAGCGACCGCGTTACTTCTTGCGGCGACGCCCGCCCTTCTGGGCCTTGCGCCGCTCCGCACGGGTCATGCCGTCACCGTCGCCCCGAGCGCCACCGTCGGCGGTCTCGAAGTCGCCCTCGATGATGTCGCCCTCGCCGTCGACCTTCGGCGCCGTGAAGTGCAGCCGGTCCGGCCGCCTCGGCGCCTCCAGGCCCTTGGCGCGGATCTCCGGACGCGCGGCACCCGCCTGCGCCGGCACCGCGTCCTCCTTGGCGAGCGAGGTCTTCTCGGCGGCCGCGTCCTGCACCGGGACCTCCTCGACCTGCTGCTCGACCTGGACCTCCAGGTTGAACAGGTAGCCGACGGACTCCTCCTTGATGCCCTCCATCATGGCGGTGAACATGTCGAAGCCCTCGCGCTGGTACTCGACCAGCGGGTCCTTCTGCGCCATCGCGCGCAGGCCGATGCCCTCCTGGAGGTAGTCCATCTCGTAGAGGTGCTCGCGCCACTTGCGGTCCAGCACGGACAGGACCACGCGCCGCTCCAGCTCGCGCATGATCTCCGAGCCGAGCTGCTTCTCGCGCTCGTCGTACTGCCGGTGGATGTCTTCCTTGACCATCTCGGCGATGAACTCGGCGGTGATCCCGGCACGGTCGCCGGCCGCGTCCTCCAGCTCCTCGATGGTGACCTTGCACGGGTAGAGCTGCTTGAACGCGCCCCACAGCCGGTCCAGGTCCCACTCCTCAGCGAAGCCCTCGACGGTCTCCGCCTGGATGTACGCGTCGATCGTGTCGTCCATGAAGTGCCGGATCTGCTCGTGCAGGTCCTCGCCCTCCAGGACGCGGCGGCGCTCGCCGTAGATGACCTCGCGCTGGCGGTTGAGCACCTCGTCGTACTTCAGGACGTTCTTACGCGTCTCGAAGTTCTGCTGCTCGACCTGCGACTGCGCGGACGCGATCGCGCGCGTGACCATCTTGTTCTCGATCGGCACGTCGTCGGGGACGTTGGCCATGGCCATCACGCGCTCGACCATCTGCGCCTTGAACAGCCGCATCAGGTCGTCGCCCAGCGACAGGTAGAACCGGGACTCGCCGGGGTCGCCCTGACGGCCGGAACGGCCGCGCAGCTGGTTGTCGATACGCCGCGACTCGTGCCGCTCGGTGCCCAGCACGTAGAGCCCGCCGAGCTTCTTGACCTCTTCGTTCTCGGCCTTGACCGCGAGCTCGGCCTTCTCCAGGGCGGCCGGCAGCGCGGCGGCCCACTCCTCCGCGTGCTCGACCGGGTCGAGGCCGCGCTGGCGCAGCTCCGCCTCGGCGAGGTCATCGGGGTTGCCGCCGAGCTTGATGTCCGTACCGCGGCCGGCCATGTTGGTGGCGACGGTGACGGCGCCCTTGCGCCCGGCCTGGGCGACGATCGTCGCCTCCCGGTCGTGCTGCTTGGCGTTGAGCACCTCGTGCGGGATGCCCCGCTTGGCCAGCTGCTGCGACAGGTACTCGGACTTCTCGACCGACGTCGTACCGACGAGGATCGGCTGGCCCTTCTTGTGCTTCTCCTCGATGTCGTCGACGACCGCGGCGAACTTGGCGACCTCGGTGCGGTAGATCAGGTCCGACTGGTCCTTGCGGACCATCGGCCTGTTCGTCGGGATCGGGACGACGCCCAGCTTGTAGATCTGGTGGAACTCGGCGGCCTCGGTCATGGCCGTACCGGTCATGCCGGAGAGCTTGTCGTAGAGGCGGAAGAAGTTCTGCAGGGTGATCGTGGCGAGCGTCTGGTTCTCGTCCTTGATGTCCACCCCTTCCTTCGCCTCGATCGCCTGGTGCATGCCCTCGTTGTAGCGGCGGCCGGCGAGGATACGGCCGGTGTGCTCGTCGACGATCATGACTTCGCCGTCGATGACGACGTAGTCCTTGTCCTTCTTGAACAGTTCCTTGGCCTTGATGGCGTTGTTCAGGTACCCGACGAGCGGGGTGTTCACCGACTCGTAGAGGTTGTCGATGCCCAGCCAGTCCTCGACCTTGGCGACGCCGGACTCGTGGATGCCGACGGTGCGCTTCTTCTCGTCGACCTCGTAGTCGCCGGTCTCCTCGATGCCCTTGAGGGGGTTGCCGGGCTCGCCCCGCTTGAGGCGGGTGACCAGCTTGGCGAAGTCGCCGTACCACTTGGTGGCCTGGTCCGCCGGGCCGGAGATGATCAGCGGCGTACGGGCCTCGTCGACCAGGATGGAGTCGACCTCGTCGACGATGGCGTAGTTGTGGCCGCGCTGGACGAGCTCGTCCTTGGACCACGCCATGTTGTCGCGGAGGTAGTCGAAGCCGAACTCGTTGTTCGTGCCGTACGTGATGTCGCAGCCGTACTGCTCGCGGCGCTGCGCGGGCGACATGTTGGCGAGGATGCAGCCGACCGTCAGACCCAGGAACTTGTGGACGCGGCCCATCATCTCCGAGTCGCGCTGCGCCAGGTAGTCGTTGACCGTGATGAGGTGCACGCCCTTGTCGGAGAGCGCGTTGAGGTACGCCGGGAGGGTGCCGACGAGGGTCTTGCCCTCACCGGTCTTCATCTCGGCGACGTAACCGAGGTGCAGCGCGGCGCCGCCCATCAGCTGGACGTCGTAGTGGCGCTGTCCGAGGACGCGCTTGGCCGCCTCGCGCACGGTGGCGAACGCCTCCGGGAGCAGGTCGTCGAGGCTCTCGCCGTCGGCGTACCGCTGCTTGTACTCCTCGGTGAGCGCCCTCAACTCGGCGTCGGAGAGGTTGACGAAGTCCTCTTCGATGGAGTTGACCTGGTCCGCGATGCGGTGCAGTTTGCGCAGGATCTTGCCTTCGCCTGCACGCATGAGCTTGTTGAAGACGGACACTGAGGTTGGTCTCCTTGCCGGTCGGGCCTGGCACTAGGTCTTGTCATGGACACTGGCACGGGCACGGCAGGTGGGCCCCACCGCAACGGCCATCGTAAGCGAGGACGCCGCCGCGCTGGGAGGTCCGCGCCCACCTGAGCCGACCGCCGCGCCGACATGCCGCCCGCAAGGAGAACGCGCGGGACGCGCCGAAGGTGCCGCCGAACCCGAAAAGTGCTCGGACCCGGGCCCCCCGGGCGCCCTTCCCGGGCCCACCGGTCCAGGTCCGACCGCCGGGTCCGGCTGTCAGTGCCGCCCTCTATCGTGCCGAGCATGACCACGATGCCGAGCCCGACCGCCGAACTCTCCGCCGACGAGGCCCGTCGTATCGCGCTGCGCGCCCAGGGCTTCCTGGGTGCGCCGGACCGCCGTGCCGGGGTGCGCGGTGTCCTGCGCCGGCTCGGCGCCGTCCAGCTGGACACGATCTCGGTGCTGGCCCGGTCCCACGAGCTCGTTCCCTACGCACGGCTCGGCGCCGTCGGCCGCAAGACCGTCGACGCGGCGTACTGGACGGAGACGCACGCCTTCGAGTACTGGTCGCACGCGGCGTGCATCCTGCCCATCGAGGAGTGGCCGCACTTCGCCTTCCGCCGCCGCGCCTACCGCGCCCGCCCGCAGTGGCACCACGACCTGCCGGACGGCGCGTACGACACGGTGATCAAGCAGTTGCGCGCCGAGGGGCCGCTGACCGCCACGGAGCTGGGCGGCGCGAAGAACGGCGGCGAGTGGTGGGACTGGTCCGCCTCGAAGGTCGCCGTCGAGCGGGCCCTGATGTACGGAGAGGTGGTGTGTACCGAGCGGCGCGGCTGGAAGCGGGTGTACGACCTGGCCGAGCGCGCCGTCCCCGGCCACCTGCTGCACGACGAGCTGGACGACAGGGAGTGTCTGCGCAGGCTGGTGCGGCTGGCCGGGCAGGCGCTGGGCGTGGGCACGCGCGCGGACATCGCCGACTACCACCGGCTCAAGGGCGAGCAGTTCGACGCGGTGGTCTCCGACTCGGGACTGGTGCCGGTGCGGGTGCAGGGCTGGGACAAGCCCGCCTGGGCCGACCCGGAGGCCCTGGCGACCACGCCGCGCGGCCGCCACCGCACGACCCTGCTGTCGCCGTTCGACTCACTGATCTGGGAGCGGGCGCGCACGGAGCGGATCTTCGGCTTCACCCACCGCCTGGAGGCGTACGTCCCGAAGCCGAAGCGGATACACGGCTACTTCGCGATGCCGCTGCTCGCGGGCGGGCAGCTGGTGGGCCGGGTGGACCCGGCCCGCGAGGGGTCGACCCTGGTGGCCAAGCAGGTGTCGCTGGTCTCGCCCAAGGCCGTGGCCCCGATGGCCGAGGCGCTGCGGGAGGCCGCCGAGTGGGTGGGCTGCGACGCGGTGCGGATCGAGCGCGTCGACCGTCCGGAGCTCGCCGCCGAGCTGGCCGCCGCCCTGGCCCGGCTCACCTGAGATCACCCGAGATCACCTGATCTCGAGGATCTTCTCCCGCATCGCGTACACCACCGCTTCCATCCTGGAGTGCAGCTGGAGCTTCTCCAGGATGTTGCGGACATGGTTCTTGACGGTGTTCTCGGAGATGAACAACTCCTTGGCGATGTCCCGGTTGTTCATCCCGGTGGCGACCAGCTTGAGGACCTCCAGCTCCCGGTCGGTCAGCCGGGGCGCGGGCACCAGCCTGCGCTCGTCGGTGCGCTGGATCATCGACTTGAACTCGGTGAGCAGCTTGGACGCCATGGAGGGGCTGATCTGCGACTGCCCGTCGGCGACCGCGCGGATGGCGGTGGCGACCTCGTCGGTGGAGATCTCCTTGAGGAGGTAGCCGGTCGCGCCCGCCTTGATCGCGTCGTAGAGGTCGGCCTCCTCGTCGCTGATCGTCAGCATGATGATCTTGGCGCTGGGGGCCACCTCCTTGATGGAGGTGCAGGCCTCGATACCGCCCCGCTTGGGCATCCGCACATCCATCAGGATGATGTCGGGCAGCAGATCGGCGGCCTTGTCGACGGCCTCCGCGCCGTCGCCCGCCTCACCCACCACCTGGATGTCCTCCTCCTGCGCGAGGACGATCTCCAGTCCGCGCCGGAAGAGCGCGTGGTCGTCCACCACCAGGACGCGGATGGGCTCCTTGCGGTACGGGGACGCGCCGCCCTCCGTGCCATCGGCGCCGCCGTCCCGCCCGTCACCGGCGTCCGCCCCGCCCACCGGGGCGTCGGAGCCGCCCGGGTGGTGCACCGGGCCGAAGCTGTCCGCCATCGTTCCTCCCCCTGAAGGCCTGGCCTGAGGTCCCTGTTCCGTGCGCCAACCGCAGGTCGCAAAGCACCGGTTGGCGTGAGACGCCATGATTTCATGCCCGGGCGGCGAAGCGGTGCTCCTCCGGTCGCACGGTGGTGCCCCTGGGGGCGCACGGGGCGCTCCAGGGGCACCGTCTCGGGACGGGGTCGGCTACGGTCAGCCGCCGAGCGCACCACCGGCGCCGCCCGCTTCGGAACCGGCCAAGGGGTCGGTCTCCAGGTGAATGACGCCATAGTCGTAGGCGTGGCGGCGGTAGACCACGGCGGGCAGTTTGTTCTCGGAGTCGACGAACAGATAGAAGTCGTGACCGACCAGTTCCATTTCGTACAGCGCCTGGTCGAGCGACATCGGGGCGGCCTTGTGCGTCTTCTCGCGCACCACCAGCGGTCCTTCGCCGCGCACCTCGAGCGGGCCGACCTTGGTGGTCGGGATGTCGTCCTGCCGCTCCTCGGTGGCGGTGGCGCCGTTTCCGTTCATCCTGGCCACGCCCGGAATCGCCGCGGGGACCTCGGCTGCCGACAGCCGGGCGTTGCCCCGCCGGGTGAAGCGCTTGTCGTGCTGCTTGCGCAGCCGCGCCTCCAGCTTGCTCGTCGCTAGATCAAGCGCTGCGTACGGGTCGCCTGCCGCTGCTTCCGCCCGGATCACCGGGCCGCGGGAGTGGAGGGTGATCTCCACGCGGTCGGACCGGTCGGCCTGCCGCGGGTTGTGCTCCTTGGACACCTCGACGTCGAGGCTGATCACCTTGCTGTCGAGCTTCTGGATCTTCTCCGGATTCAGCTTCTCGGCCACGTGCTTGCGGAACCGCTCGGGCACCTCGGTCTTGCGGCCCTTGACGACGATGTCCACGCAGAACTCCGTTCCCGGATCGCTCCGCCGGCTCACCAGCCGGCGAGCATCTCCCTTTTGCACCAGACCCCGGTGAGCACCGGAGCCTCGGACTTGGCGACTTTCACCTCCTCCTCCCCAGTGGACAAGATCCCCACCCCACCCGACTTCATGTCCTGACCGGATTCCGGTAAACACCCGGAGGCGCGGCAGTGCATTCGGTGAAGCGCGGGCTTCGCCATTCCTCACAACCGAACATAGCTCGCTCGGACGGATGTCGGCACCCGATACCAGCACGTACGTCCGATCGAGTGTTTTTCCTCCGTCACTGACTGCAACGAAGCAGGCCACGGCTCAGTTCCGGATTATTTCGAATACTTCGCGCGCGTACCGAGGGACGACAGAGGCGTGAAAGACGACGGTGGCGCGGCGACCACCGCCGCTCCCACGTGTCCGGGCAGGGCCCTGGCCGCCTCGACGAGCGAGGCCCCGGTGGTCATGAGATCGTCGACGAGTACGGCTCTGCCGGCCGCCAGGGCCCGGCCGCCGCCCGCCACCACCTCCAGCGCTCCGGCCATGTTCGCCAGCCGCTGCCGGGCGTCCAGCCGCGACTGGTCCGACACCGACCGCCGCTGCCGCAGCACGGGCAGGACCCGCGCCGCCGTCCCCGTACGCCGCAACTCGGCCGCCGCAGCCATCGCGATCCGCCGCGCCGCGTCGTGCCCGCGCGCCCGCACCGCGCGCCGCGACGACGGCACCGGTACCAGCAGCAGCGGCCCTGCCCCGAGCCCCGCCGACGGCGCCGTAGACGCAGCCACAACCGAAGGCGCAGCCACAGCCGCTCTGACGGCCCCTGCCAGGGCGAGGCCGAGCGGCCGGGCCAGTCCCAGCACACCGCGCTCCTTGTGCCCCAGCAGCACCGCCCGTACCGCATCGCCGTACGGTGCGGCGGCATGCACCACGGGCAGGCCCGCGGGCTCCGGCACGGGCCTCACCCGGCCGGGCGGACGCCCGTACAGGGCGCGCCCGCACTCCTCGCACAGCTGCGTACGGACACGGCCGCAGCCACCGCAGGCGACGGGCAGCACGAGCCCGGCGATCTCCCGCCACCATCCCCGCATGACCCCACTGTGCCGAGCGGCACGACCCCGCCGCCACCCCTGTGGACAACCGCGAGCGCGGGCAAGCCGGCCGCCGGCGTCAGCCGGGGTAGACCGGTGACGTGCCCTTCTCGGCCATCGGCTGCCAGTTGCCGCCGGCCTGCAGCCGCACGATGCCGTCGTCGGCGGAGGCCGCCACCAGCGGCGCCCGCTCGTCGTTGGCCGCCGCGACCGCCTTGACCTGGTTGAGCCCCGGAACCCCGGCGGCCGAGGTGGAGCCGTCCGTCTGGATGTAGCGCACCTGCTGCACACCGCCGGCCAGCTTGCCGAGCACCACCAGCCGGCTCGGCCCGGCCCAGGACACCGAGCTCACCGACTCCATGCGCGGCGCGGCCGACTGCAGGTCCACCACGGCGGCCGTCTGCTGCGCGCCCGAGCCGTGCCGCTGCACCCGGCCGATGTGCAGCGTGGTCTTGCCGTCCTTCTCCAGCAGCAGCGCCACGCGCACGCCGTCCTCGGAGACCCGCAGCGCCTTGACCCGCACGCCGCCGGTGAGCCACGGCGCCGCCACGGGCAGCGGCGCGCCGGAACCACCCGGGATCAGGAGGAGCCGGGGCTTGGCCGGGTCGCGGTCGGCGACCCACAGATCGCCGCGCCCGTCCCAGCTGGGCGCCGAGAGCCGGTCCTCGGGGGTCCTGCCCCCACTCTGCAGGATCGGCTGCGGCAGCTCCCCCTCCGAGGCGATCGACGCCACCCTCAGGTACTTGCCGTCCTGCGACACGCCCGCCGCGTACCGCTCGTCCCGCGCCACCGCGACGGAACCCACCTTCGCCGTGCCGTCACCGAAGGGCCCCGGCACATGCCGCGGCCCGCCGACGTCCTTCGACGTGGCGTCGACCTCGGCCAGCTGCCCGTTCGCGTCGATGAAGTACGGATTCTTCGGGGAGACGGCGGTCGGGTCGGCCATGAAATCCTCCTTCTGGCCCTCACCCAGCACGCACAGCCGCGAACCGTCCGACCGCTGCAACTCCACCTGCTCGACCCTGGTGGACGCCAAATCCCCCACGGTGAACAGCAATTGGGCCGCCATCTTCCGGCACTGGTCCTGGCCGACATTGTCGGCCTTCTCGTTGAGCGGCACCTTCAGCAGGTTCTGGTCGTCGGGCGTCAGCGACTTCACGTCCTCCTTCAGCGTCGTGCCGGTGGGAAAACGCGAATCGACCACCGGCTTCAGCCAGTTCGTCGGGCCTTCCAGCAGCGCCTTCACGGTCTGCGCCACCGGGTCCATCCGGGTCACCGGATCCTGCCGCTGCCGGATGTACACGGGGTCCGCCACAACCCATTTCCGCCCGGCGGCGAAGTAGTACTTGTTGACGGAGCGGTAATTGCGCAGGAAGTCCGACTCACCGAGCACGAGGCCCGGCGGCAGGCTGTCGATGCGCCACTCCTTGCCCTTCCCCTCCGGGTCGGCGACCTGCACCAGATGGATCGTGCCGTTGTACTGGGACGGGGCCACCGGCTGGTAGGCCTGATGGCCGTCCACGGCCGCGACCTGCTGCCCGTACAGCCGGTAGAGCAGGCCGGAGCCCTCCTGCCCGGTGGTGCGCTCGGGCGCTTGCGGTTCGGGCGCGGCGGCGAGCACCGTGGTGCGCTCCTCGGGCTTCCACGCCTGCGCCGCCTGCTTGGTCAGGTACTTCCGGGCCGTGGCGAAGCCGGGGTCGTCGCCGGTCATCGCCTCCAGGAAACCGTCGACGATCTCGTCCGGCGCGGCGTTGTCCCGGGGCGTCACCGGATAGACCCGCACCTGGGAGTCGCCCGGCTTGGAGGCCTTCACCGCGGATACGTCCCCGCTGTCCGGCATCGAGGCGCAGCCGGCGACCAGAGTGGCGCAGCCGAGCAGCGCGGCCCTCCGCGCCGTACGTCCCCGCCCGTACCGATGACGCTCAGCGCCCACGAGCCATGCCCTCCCGCTCCGTGTCCCAGCCCCTGTCCCCGCCTGTGCCCGGTGCGCGCTCCGCTTCGCGCGCCGGTCCGGCGCCTTCGCCGGTCCGCTCCCCGGTCTGCCGTGCCACCACCCGGGCTCCGCTGCCGGGCAGGGCGGTCGGGTCCGCGGTCGCCTGTGCCGGTGCCTGCCGCGGCGATATCGGCGCCCCCGGCGGCAGCGGCGAGCGGCCCGTGCCCGGCTGTCCCGGCACGGCCGCCGGCCGGGGGCCTTCCGGCCCCTCGGCGGCGGCCCGCTCGCGGTTGCGCCGCGAGTCCTCCGGCTCCAGGGGTATGGGGGAACCGCGCAGCGGCTCGTCCGCCGTGCGCGGCAGCGTCAGCCGGAACTGCGAGCCGCCGCCGGGCTCGCCCCAGGCCTGCAGCCAGCCGCCGTGCAGCCGGGCGTCCTCCAGCGCGATCGACAGGCCGAGGCCGGTACCACCGGTCGTCCTGGCCCGCGCCGGGTCGGCGCGCCAGAACCGGTTGAAGACGCGCGTCGCCTCGCCGGGCTTGAGGCCGACCCCGTAGTCGCGTACGGCGATGGCCACGGCGCCGCCCGCGGCGGCCATCCGGACCACCACGTCGCGGCCCTCGCCGTGCTCCACGGCGTTGACGACCAGGTTGCGCAGGATGCGCTCGACGCGCCGCGCGTCGGCCTCGGCGACCACCGGCTGCTCGTCGCCGACGACCAGGATCCGGCCGCCCTTGCGCTCCGCGAGCGGCTCGGCCCCGCCGATGACGCGGCGCACGACGTCCCGCAGGTCTATCGGCTCCGCCTCCAGCGCCGCCGCGCCCGCGTCGAACCGGCTGATCTCCAGCAGGTCCGCGAGCAGCGACTCGAACCGGTCCAGCTGGTCGCCCAGCAGCTCCGCCGAGCGCGCCGTCACCGGGTCGAAGTCCCCACGCGCCTCGTAGATCACATCGGCGGCCATCCGCACAGTCGTCAGCGGGGTGCGCAGCTCGTGCGAGACGTCCGACACGAACCGGCGCTGCATCCGCGAGAGGTCCTCCAGCTGCTGGATCTTCAGCTGGAGGTTCTGCGCCATCTTGTTGAAGGCCTCGCCGAGCCGGGCGATGTCGTCCTCGCCGGTGACCTTCATCCGCTCCTGCAGCCGGCCCGCCGACAACCGCTCGGCGATGCCCGCCGCCATCCGTACCGGCGTGACGACCTGCCGCACCACCAGCCACGCGATGGCGCCCAGCAGGACGACGACGAACAGCCCGGCCGTCGCCAGCGTCGTCTTGACCAGGGAGAGCGAGTCCTCCTCCTGCGTCAGCGGGAAGAGGTAGTACAGCTCGTAGGAGTTGCCCTCGACGTCGTTGAGCCGCTTGCCGATCACCAGCCCGGCCTCGGACGCCTTGCCGTCGGTGTAGTGGATGCGGGTGTACGTCTGGAAGGTCCCGGTCCCCTGCGCGACCGACTCGCGCAGCGCCGCCGGAATGCTCGTCGCGGGCTCCACGCCGCCCGACGCCCGGGCGCCACGGCTCGGGGCCGTGCCCGCCGAGTCGGAGCTCAGCGCCACCACGTTGAACGCGCTCTGCCCGCCGCTGGCGAGCTGCACGACGAGGTCGGAGCGCCAGTTCAGCGACGAAGGCGTCGTCGGGCCGCCGGCGCCACCGCCGACCTGCCCGGGCCTCGGCGCACTGGCCTGGTCCTGCGCCGCGGAGAAACCGCCGGAGGCCTGGCTCTGCGCCGCCCTCTCCTTGGCATCCAGCAGACCGTTGCGCATCTGCCCGATGACGACGATGCCGAGCAGCAGCACCACGCCGAGCGACATCAGCAGCGTGCCGGCGACCACCCGCAGCTGGATGTTGCGCCGCCACAGCCGCAGGGCGGGCAGCAACGGGCGGCGCACCCAGCGCGCCAGGAGCCGGAGCACCCGACCGCCGGGCGCCCCGTCCTGGAGCAGCCGACCGCCGTGGAACAGGCGGCCGACGCGCGAGGGGGCACGCCCCGGACCGGCAGCCCGCCCCGCACGGACTCCCGGCTTCCCGGGCTTCGGAGCAGCACTGCCGCGGGACATGTCAGCTCGGTCCGGCCTTGTAACCGACACCACGGACGGTCACCACGATCTCCGGCCGCTCCGGGTCCTTCTCGACCTTGGAGCGCAGCCGCTGCACATGCACGTTCACCAGCCGCGTGTCGGCGGCGTGGCGGTAGCCCCAGACCTGCTCCAGCAGCACCTCGCGGGTGAAGACCTGCCACGGCTTGCGGGCCAGCGCGACCAGCAGGTCGAACTCGAGCGGCGTCAGCGCGATCGACTGCCCGTCCCGCTTCACCGAGTGACCGGCCACGTCGATGACCAGGTCACCGATGGTGAGCTGCTCCGGCGCGGGCTCCTCCGACCTCCGCAGCCGCGCCCGGATCCGGGCCACCAGCTCCTTCGGCTTGAACGGCTTGACGATGTAGTCGTCGGCACCGGACTCCAGCCCGACCACCACATCGACGGTGTCGCTCTTGGCGGTGAGCATCACGATCGGCACCCCGGACTCGGCCCTGATCAGCCGGCACACCTCGATGCCGTCCCGCCCGGGCAGCATGAGGTCCAGCAGCACCAGGTCCGGCTTGACCTCGCGGAATGCGGCCAGGGCCTTGTCGCCGTCCGCTACGAACGACGGCTCGAAACCCTCACCACGCAGCACAATCCCGAGCATCTCGGCCAGTGCGGAGTCGTCGTCGACGACAAGGACGCGTCCCTTCATAATCGACATCATCCCATTAGCTAATCGTTACCTGGCGTGACCTGGCACACAGCTCGGCGATTCCCGTTGCGGTGACGGGCGACACTACGCCCTCCTCGGTGACGATCGCCGTCACCAGCTCCGGCGGCGTGACGTCGAAGGCGGGGTTGTACGCCTGCGTTCCGAGCGGGGCCACCGGCAGCCCGCCCCCCGATCCACCATGCGCCAGCATCACCTGCGGCGGCGCCGTGAGCTCCGTCACCTCCTGCCCGGAACGCTGCTCCACCTCGATGGACGCCCCGTCCGGCGTGCCGGGGTCGATCGTCGTGACGGGTGCGACCACGATGAACGGCACATGGTGGTACTTGGCGAGCACCGCGAGCGGATAGCTCCCGACCTTGTTGGCCACCGACCCGTCGGCGGCGATCCTGTCCGCCCCGATCAGCACGGCGTCGACTTCCCCGGCCGCGAACAGCGAACCCGCGGCGCTGTCGGTGAGCAGCGTGTACGCCAGCCCGTGCCGGGCCGCCTCGTACGCGGTGAGCCTGGCGCCCTGCAGCAGCGGTCGCGTCTCGTCCACCCACAGCCGCCGCAGCCGGCCCGCCCGATGCGCCGCCAGCGCCACCGCGAAGGCGGTGCCCTCGCCCCCGGACACGAGGGCCCCGGTGTTGCAGTGCGTCAGGACGCGGTGACCGCCGCCCGGCAGCAGCTCGTCGAGAAGCGCCAGTCCGTGCCGCGCCATGCTCGCGCTCGCCTCGGCGTCCTCGCGGTGCAGCGCCCGCGCCTCCGCGAGCGCGATCCCGGCCGCCTCCTCCCGGTCCACGCCCTTCTCCAGCGCCGCCCGGTAGACGGCTTCCGCCCGCCGCACCCCGTAGCCGAGGTTCACCGCGGTGGGCCGCGCCCCCGCCAGCAGGGCGGCCGCCTCCTGCACGTCGTAGCCGCGGGCGGCGGCCAGCGCGACCCCGTAGGCGCCCGCGATACCCAGCAGCGGCGCGCCCCGCACCGCGAGCGTCTGTATCGCCCGCACCAGCGCCGGTACGTCCGTGCAGACCAGCTCGACCTCCTCGGCGGGCAACCGCGTCTGGTCGAGGAGTACGACCACCGGTCCTTCCGGGGGCTCTTCCCACCGCAGTGCGGGCAACGCGGACGGCTCGGTACCGGACGGCGTGTGTGCGTACTGATCAGCCATCCGCCCAGTCTGCCCGCTGAACCACCGACAATGAAGGTGCCGATGAGATACAGGCCCTGGCCCGGCCGCGGGCGACGCGTGGCACGATGGCTGCCAACCTGCCGCCAAGCCGAGCGGCCCGGCACCCCGACCGAGCCGGCTCGACGAGCCGGCCCAGCGACAGATTCACGAGGTGGACGACCGTGAACGACACTCCGGGCTGGGCCTCGCCCGGGTCCGCACCCTCCGACGACCAGGGCGCCGGCGTCCCGCACCCCGCCCAGCCCGCCGACGGCGACCGCGCCGCCTCCAAGTGGTCCAAGGAGCAGCCGCCCGCCGGCCAGTGGTCCTCGCCGGGCTCCCCCGGCCCCACCGGGCCTGTCCCGCCTCCCGCACCGCGCTGGGGCGGCGGACAGCACCAGGGCGGCTGGGGCCGGCCTCCGGCCGCCAAGCCCGGCGTGATCCCGCTGCGTCCCCTCGGCGTCGGCGAGATCCTCGACGGCGCGGTCTCCACCCTGCGGGCCCACTGGCGCACCGTCCTCGGCATCACGATCACCGTTGCCGTGGTGACCCAGATCGCCGACATCCTCATCCAGCGCTACCTGGTACCCACCCCGCCGGCAGCCGACCCCAACGCGACGCGGTCGGAGGCGCTGAGCCAGTCCGTCGAGTCGGCCCAGGCGAGCATGGTGTCCCTGGCCCCGACCACGCTCATCAGCCTCATCGGCACGCTATTCACCACCGCGCTGCTCACCGTCGTGATCAGCCGGTCGGTGCTGGGCCGCCAGGTGAACATCTCCGATGCCTGGCACGAGGCCCGCCCCCGGCTGCCCCAGCTCCTGGGCCTGACCCTGCTGCTGCCACTGATAAGCACGGCGATCATGCTGGTGGGCGTGCTTCCCGGGCTGCTCCTCGGCTCCGTCGCCGGGGCCGCCCTGGCCGTCTTCGGCGGCCTCGGCGCCCTCCTGGTCGTCATCTGGCTGATGGTGCGCTTCAGCCTCGCCTCGCCGGCGCTGATGCTGGAGCGGCAGGGGATCATCGCCTCGCTGCGCCGCTCCGCCAAGCTCGTCCGGGGCTCGTGGTGGCGGATCTTCGGCATCCTGCTGCTGACTCTCCTGCTGCTGTTCCTGGTCGCGATGATCATCGCCATCCCGTTCGGCATCATCGCCCTGGCCGTCGACGGCGACGGAATCAGCGGCCTGCTCACCGGAACTCCACCGGAGTACGGATGGCCGTTCCTGATCGTCTCCGGCATCGGCGCGGTGATCGGCTCGTCGATCACGTACCCCATCTCCTCCGGCGTCACCGTCCTGCTGTACGTGGACCAGCGCATCCGCCGCGAGGCCCTCGATCTGGAACTCGCCCGCGCGGCCGGCGTCCCCGGCTACGGCTCCACACCCGGCGACACCACGCCCAGGAGCTGATGCGGTGCTGGTCACGGGGGGACCGACGACGGCGTGGTCGCTGAGCCGCGCCACCGACGACGTACCAGTGGACATTCCGCGCGTGCCGGCCCGTGAGGCGGCGGAGCGGGAACTGTCGAAGCCGATGTACCACGAGGACGACCCGAATCTTCTGGAGCGGGCTCTCGACCGTTTCTGGGACTGGGTGGGTGACATCTTCGCCTCCGCCTCCGCGGCCACACCGGGAGGGCTGCTCGGCGTCGTGGTCATCGCTCTGATCGTCGTGGCGCTCGTCGCTGCCCTGTGGTGGCGCCTGGGCACTCCCCGGCGCGCCGCCGTCTCGTCGGACGCCCTCTTCGACGACCGCCCCCGCAGCGCCGCCGAACACCGCGCCGCCGCCGAGGCCCACGCCACCGCCGGCCGCTGGAGCGAAGCCACCCAGGAGCGGATGCGCGCCATCGTGCGCTCCTTGGAAGAACGCGCCCTCCTGGAGCCGCGCCCCGGCCGCACCGCGGACGAAGCCGCGGCCGAGGCGGCGCGCCCCTTGCCGGCCCACGCGGACGAACTACGCGCGGCGGCCCGCACCTTCGACGACGTGACATACGGCGGTCGCACCGCCGGCCAGCCCGCGTACCAGCGCCTCAAGGAACTGGACAACGCCCTGGAACGGACCAAGCCCCGGCTGAACGAAGGAGCCCCGGCGGTGGCGGGAGCAGCGGGCGGAGGAACCCGCCCATGACCGGCACGCCCACCTCGCTCGCGCTGACACCTCGCCAGGTCTGGATCAGGGCGCGCGGTCTGCTGATCGCGCTCGCCATCCTCATCGTGGCCGGGATCCTCATGGCCGCCCTTCGCTCCGGCGATCAGCACGGCCGCCTCGACCCGCGCTCCGCCGACCGCTACGGCAGCCGCGCAGTGGCCGAGCTCCTCAAGGGCCACGGCGTCACCACCCGGGTGGTGACCACCCTCGACGAAGCCGCCACCGCAGCGGGCCCCGACACCACCCTCCTCGTCGCAGCCCCGGATCTCCTGACCGACCATCAGCAAGCGGTCCTGCGAGGCTCCATGGGCACGTCCGGCGGCCGAACGGTCCTGGTCGCCGCGAGCCACGCATCCCTCGAGACCCTGGCCCCCGGAGTCAGCGCGGACACACCCGCCGCGACCGAGGCCCTCACCCCTCAGTGCTCCCTGCCCGCCGCCGAGCGCGCGGGCGACGCCGACATGGGCGGCGAGCGCTATGTCACCGAACTCCCCGACACGGAGGCCTGTTACCGCAGCGACGGCCTCCCCACACTCCTGCGCGTCAAAGGCCCCTCGGGTGGCGACACCATCCTCCTCGGCGCCCCCGACATCCTCTACAACGACCGTCTCGACCAGCGGGGCAATGCCTCGCTCGCTCTCCAACTCCTCGGTTCCCGGACCCATCTCGTCTGGTACCTCCCCTCGCTGAGTGATCCCTCCGCCACCGAAGGAGGTGGCGACCGCGAGGACGGCCAGGGCTCCGGCGAGACATCGTTCCTCACCCTGATCCCCTCCGGCTGGCTCTGGGGCACCCTCCAACTCGCCCTCGCCGCCGTCCTCGCCGCCATCTGGCGTGCCCGCCGCCTCGGCCCGCTCGTGACCGAACGTCTCCCCGTGGCCATCCGCGCCTCCGAATCCACCGAAGGCCGCGCCCGCCTCTACCGCAAGGCCAACGCCCGTGACCGCGCGGCCACCGTCCTGCGCACGGCGACCCGAACCCGCCTCGCTCCCCTCTTGGGTGTCCCTCCGGCGCAGGCCCACGCGCCCGACGCCCTGCTCCCCGCCGTCTCCACCCGCCTCGCCGGGACCAACCCGGACGCCACCAGGGAGACGGACCTCCGCATCCTTCTCTTCGGCCCGGCCCCCGCGGACGACACCGCGCTGATCCTGCTGGCAGACCAACTCGACGCCCTCGAAAGAGAGGTACGCACCTCATGAGCGCCCCGACCCCCGAGACCCCTGAGAACTCGGACAGCGCCCGCGCTTCCCTGGAAGCCCTGCGCACCGAGATCGCGAAGGCCGTGGTCGGGCAGGACCCCGCTGTCACCGGTCTCGTCGTCGCGCTGCTCTGCCGGGGCCATGTCCTGCTGGAAGGCGTCCCCGGCGTCGCGAAGACGCTACTCGTCCGCGCCCTCGCCGCATCCCTCGAACTCGACACCAAGCGCGTCCAGTTCACCCCTGACCTGATGCCGAGCGACGTCACGGGTTCCCTGATCTACGACGCCCGCACCGCCGAGTTCTCCTTCCAGCCCGGCCCGGTCTTCACCAACCTCCTCCTCGCCGACGAGATCAACCGCACGCCCCCCAAGACCCAGTCCTCGCTCCTGGAGGCGATGGAGGAGCGCCAGGTCACGGTCGATGGCACCCCCCGACCGCTGCCGGAGCCCTTCCTCGTCGCAGCCACCCAGAACCCGGTCGAGTACGAGGGCACCTATCCGCTCCCCGAAGCCCAACTGGACCGTTTCCTGCTGAAGCTGACGGTTCCACTGCCCTCACGCGAGGACGAGATCAACGTCCTGACCCGCCATGCGGAAGGCTTCAACCCGCGTGACCTCCAGGCCGCCGGAGTACGTCCCGTCGCCGGCCCCGCCGACCTCGAGGCCGCCCGCGCGGCCGTCGCCAAGACGTCGGTATCCCCCGAAATCGCGGGCTACGTCGTCGATATCTGCCGTGCCACCCGTGAATCCCCCTCACTCACCCTTGGCGTTTCACCCCGAGGCGCCACTGCCCTGCTCTCCACCGCTCGCGCCTGGGCCTGGCTCACCGGCCGCGACTACGTCATCCCGGATGATGTGAAGGCCCTCGCTCTTCCCACCCTCCGCCACCGCATCCAGCTGCGGCCCGAGGCCGAGATGGAGGGCGTCACCGCCGACTCCGTGATCACCTCGATCCTCGCCCACGTCCCCGTCCCCCGATGAGGCAGTGACCCATGGCCCTCACCGGACGAACCGCGCTGCTCGCCGCCCTCGGCTCTCTCCCCGTCGGCATCCTCGCCCCCAGCTGGACGGGGATGCTCGCTGTCAACGCGCCTCTCTCACTCGCAATTCTGTGCGACTACGCTCTCGCCGCGCCAGTGCGAACGCTCCGATTCACCCGAAGCGGTGACACAAGTGTTCGGCTCGGTGACAGCGCGGAAGTCCAGCTGACCGTCACCAACGCTTCCCGGCGCTCCCTGCGTGCCCAACTCCGCGACGCCTGGCCGCCGAGCAGCTGGCTCCCCGGCACCGAGCAGCCTGCTTCCCGGCACAAGCTGACCATCCCGGCCGGTGAACGCCGACGCCTCACCACGGTCCTGCGCCCGACCCGCCGCGGCGACCGCCACGCGGAGCGCATCACCGTGCGGTCGTACGGCCCCCTGGGCCTTGCTGCCCGGCAAGGCAGTCACCAGGTCCCTTGGACGGTCCGCGTACTGCCGCCCTTCACCAGCCGCAAGCACCTGCCGTCCCGGCTCGCCCGCCTCCGTGAGCTCGATGGCCGCACGAGCGTGCTCACCCGCGGCCAGGGCACCGAGTTCGACAGCCTGCGCGAGTACGTCCCCGGCGACGACACCCGCTCCATCGACTGGCGTGCCACCGCCCGCCACAGCAGCGTCGCCGTGCGGACCTGGCGTCCCGAGCGAGACCGGCACATCCTGATCGTCCTCGACACGGGCCGCACGTCGGCCGGCCGCGTCGGCGACGTGCCCCGCCTCGACGCCGCCATGGACGCCGCACTCCTCCTCACCGCACTCGCCACGCGAGCCGGCGACCGTGTGGACCTGCTGGCCTACGACAGGACCATCCGGGCCCGCGTCCAGGGTCGCTCCGCGAATGACATTCTCCCGGCCGTCGTGAACGCCCTGGCGCCCCTGGAGCCCGAACTCGTCGAGACCGACGCCCGCGGCCTCGCCTCGACCGCCTTGGCTACCGCGCCTCGCCGTTCCCTCGTCGTTCTCCTGACGGGTCTGGAAGCGGCCGCTATCGAAGAGGGCCTGCTGCCGGTGTTGCCCCAGCTCACCCAGCGCCACACCGTTCTGGTCGCCTCCGTCTCCGACCCGCACACCGAGAAAATGGCCCGCGCCCGAGGTTCCGTCGACGCCGTCTACGAGGCCGCAGCCGGCGCCCAGGCCCAGGCTCAGCGCCACCGCACTTCCGAACAGCTCCAGCACCACGGTGTCACCGTCGTGGACGCGACACCGGACACCCTCGCGCCCGCTCTCGCCGACGCCTACCTGGCGCTGAAGGCTGCGGGCCGCCTCTGAAAGCGCCATGTGATAGGCCGGAAACCACCGGCCGGTCACCCAGGCTGAACGCAAAAAAGCCCCGGTCCCCGCACAAAGTGCGGGGACCGGGGCTCAATATTTGTTCGGCGGCGTCCTACTCTCCCACAGGGTCCCCCCTGCAGTACCATCGGCGCTGAAAGGCTTAGCTTCCGGGTTCGGAATGTAACCGGGCGT
>NZ_JBEXNO010000036.1:0-81578 GCF_040611175.1 Streptomyces sp. NPDC003036
CGGCCCTGGCCTCGGCGACCCCGGCCTCGCGCCGGGGCGCCCGCCGGGAGGGGCCCGGCGGGGCGGCGGGCGGCGCCGGCGGCGTCGACCGCCTCGGTGAGGGTGGCGAGGACCTCGGCGAGGCCCTCGTGGGAGGCGGCGAGCACGGACGGCGGGAAGGGAGAGAGCAAGGGACGAGTGGGTCGGGTCTGGGCCAACGGGGTCACGCTGCCTCCTCAGTCCTCGGCGAGCGGGTTGGGGTGCGTGCCGTTCGGGTACAGCGCGTGGCGCAGGGCGCGGTCGGTGTACCGGGTGACCACGATCCGGTCGCGGTTGAGGCCGTACCGGGGGATCTCCGGGGTGAGCAGGTCGTACTCGGCGAACCGCCCGGCGAGCTCGGGGAACCGCTTCCGGAACTCCGTCTGGAAGTCGAGGATCGTCTGCCGGACCAGCCGCCAGAACGTTTTCTCGGGTACGCCGAGCTGGTCGGCGCAGAGCGGCGCGAGGTAGCGGAAGTGGCCGACGAAGACCTGGTCCATGACGTGCTGCTTGATGATCGAGGGGTGCTTGCGCGGCAGCACGTGGTCGTGCCCGTCGGGCTCGGGGCCGCGCTCCGGCACGTCGGTGAACGACACGCACACGTCGTCCACGAAGTCCTTGAGGTAGAGCCGGACCGGTACGTCGTTCTCGTCGTACCCGAGCAGCGTGTTCTGGCCGTGCGGGTTGAAGGTGACGCCGTACCGGTACAGCACGTGCAGGATCGGCGTGAGCAGCGTGTCGAAGAGGCGCCGCAGCCACTCCTGCGGGTCCAGGCCGGAGGCGCGGACGAGCTCGGCGACGAACGCGTCGCCCGCGCTGTCGACGTGCAGCAGCGAGGCGAAGGTACGCACCCGCTCGCCCTGGTCCTTGCGCGCGGAGACGGAGTCGCGCCAGATGCAGCCGAGGGTCTCCAGGTGCTGGTAGGGCGCGTCCTGGAGTTTCGACAGGTAGGGGTGCTGGACGGTGACGGAGGCGACCTCGCCGAGGAAGACCGTGCGGCAGGTCTCGGTCAGGAACGGGTCGCGCTCGACGAGCCCGCGCAGCCACTGCGTGACGACCGGGGCGCCCATGGTGCAGTGCGGCGGTATGCCGCGCCAGACCAGGGTGTTGAGGATTTTCAGCGGCAGTTTGACGTCGTACCGCTCGGGCGTGGTGGCGTTGGCCATCGTACGGATCGACTGGCCGGGCAGGTACGAGTCCGTGCTCTGTCCCAGCGGGATGATGCGGCGCTGCGCGACGTCGGCGGCGTGCGTGATCTGCACGGCGTGGTCCCACTGCCAGGGGTGCACGGGCATCCACACGTAGCCCTGCGGGTCGACGCCGGCGTCCTCCAGGACGGCGGTGAACCGGGCCCGGGTCTCCGGGTCCAACTCCTTTTCCAGGATGGTCGTTTCGGACAGTTCGGAGGTGCCCCGGAACTCGGCGAGGCCGCGGTGGACGGCGACCCACTGGAGTGTCAGCGGCTGCGCGGACTCGGGGGCGTACTGGCGTACGTCGGTGGCGGAGAAGCCGATCCGGCCCTTGTTGGCGACGAGGAGGTTGTGGCCGGTCATCCGGCACTCCAGCTCCGTGTGGCCCAGGGCGCGCAGCTCGGCCACGGTCTCGCCGCCGTGGGTGAGGCGCGCGGCGTCGACGGCGAGGGTGGCGGAGAGCTCGGTGAAGTAGGTGGCGATGGTGGAGGGGTCGCTGCCGATGGTGGAGGCCGCCTCCATCAGGAACTGCTGGGCGTCCCAGGCCGGTTGGGCGATGGAGTTGCCGAGCATGCTGGTGGCGGTGCGGGTGATCGAGTCCGGGTCGACGCGCAGCCAGCCGAAGGCGCCGGGCGTGGCGTCGAACGCGTACGTGGTGCCGCTGTCGAGGTCGACGCGGTAGCCGCCTTCGCCGGTCTCGACCGCTTTCAGCATGTCCTCGAAACACCACTCGCCGAGCGCTTTGGCGAGGAGGCGGCGGTTGGCCTCGCGCCAGGCCGCGGGGGCCACGTCGGGCAGAGCGGGCACGGGATGGTCGGCGGAAAGGGGCATCAGGCAGCTCCGATGTCTGGCCGGATCATTGCGCTCGAACGTCTGGACGTCCGGGCGGGGCTAGATTAGGTTAGGCTTACCTTACGGACAAGGTCAACTTTCAGCCACGCGGCACGCCACGGGAGTTGACGGTTCGTCAGGTCTGGTTCGTTGCCGCCGCCACGTGGGCTTCCACCCCCCGCCCGGACCCGAATTTTGGAGGTGCTCAGCGGTGCCTTCCCGCCGACGCACGCCCCGATGGACCTTCGCCCTCGTCAGCGCGGGTGGCGTGATGATGACCCTGGACGTGACGGTGGTGAACGTCGCCCTGTCCGGTATCGCCCGCGACCTGGAGAGCGGGCTCGGCCAGGTCCAGTGGACCGTCTCCGCGTACTCGCTGGCCTTCGGCGCCCTGCTGCTCAGCTCGGGCGCGCTGTCCGACCGCATCGGGCGCCGAACCGTCTTCACCGCCGGGATGGCGCTTTTCACCCTCGCTTCGGCCGGATGTGGTCTTGCGCCCGACGTCGGCACGCTCATCGCCGCCCGCGCCGCGCAGGGAGTCGGCGGCGCGCTCGTCTTCGCGCCCACGCTGGCGCTGATCGCCGCCGCCTATCCCGAAGGGGCCCGCCGCCAGGGCGCGATAGCGGCGTTCGCCGCCATCGCCTCCGCGGCGGGGGCCCTCGGGCCCGTGGTCGGCGGGGTCCTCGTCGACCTGCTCGGCTGGCGGTGGATCTTCCTCGTCAACGTGCCCATCGGGGTACTGGTGGTGGCCGGCGCGCTGGCCCGCATGCCCGAGTCGGCCGCCCCACGCGACACCCGGCGCCGCATCGACCCGCTCGGCGCGCTCCTCGGCGTCGGGGCACTGCTGGCGCTGCACTACCCGCTGGTCGCCGGGCCGGAGGCGGGGTGGGCGTCGCCGCAGGTGGTGCTCTCGGCGGCCGTCGGCGTCGGTCTCGCCCTCGCGCTGGTGGCCAGCCAGCGGCGCGGCGACGGCCTCATCGACCTGGCGCTGCTGCGGGTACGGGCCTTCTCGGGCGCGGCCCTGCTGGGGTTCCTCGCCCGGCTGACGAGCCTGGGCGTGCTCGCCTTCGTCACGCTGTGGCTCCAGTCGACGCACGCGTACACGCCGCTCGAAGTGGGCCTGCACCTCCTGCCGTTGACCGGCAGCCTGCTGATCGCGGGTCTCTTCGTGGCACGCCTCCAGCGCCGCTTCGCGGCGGACGCGCTGGTGGCGGGGGGCTTCGCGGCGCAGGGCGCGGGGCTGGTGCTGCTGGCGGTGGCGGGCGCTTGGGGTTCGGCGGGGCCGGGCTCTCCGACGGCGGGCGCGGCCACGGTCATCGGCCTGGTGCTGCTCGGCATCGGCGGGGCGGTCATCTTCCCGCCCCTGATGGGCGTGGCCGTGAGCGCCGTCCCGGCCGACCGCGCCGGCATGGCCTCGGGCCTCACCAACGCCTGCTACCCCCTCGGCACCGCGACCGGCATCGCCGTCTTCGGCGCCCTGTTCTCGGCCCGCGTGGGCGAGGGCCTCGGCCCGGAGGCGGGCGTGCGGGCCGCCGTCGAAACCGGCCGCTTCGAACTCGTCCCCGCCGCCCTCCAGCCCCTGGCCCGCTCGGCCTTCTCGGGCGGCTTCACCGCGGTGTGCCTCGCCGCGGCGCTGGTCTGCGCGGTGGGGGTGCTGGCGGCGCGGACGCTGCGGCCGGAGCCGGAGGTGCCCGTGGACGCCGCCGCCCAGGAGACGCCGTCGGCCCGGATGGCGGAGGCGTCGTGATCAGGCTGTCGTGGCCGGACACGGGGGCGCCCGTGCGCGGGCCGCAGGTCTCGTGCCGGTAGTTGTCCGGGTGGACACCAGATCCAGCCTCGATGGGCTCGATCCGGACGGCCTCGCCCCAGATCGGGCGGTCGCAGTGCACGCAGAACACCCGGCCGGACGCCGCCGCCGTCATGACCGCCCCCGCGCGTACGCCCGCAGCAGGTGGGCACGCAGCAGATCGGAGTCCGTGAGTACGCCGTCGCCGACGGGCGGGTACAACCACGTCCGGCCGCGGCGGCTCATACCCGGCGCCGGGCAGAGCAGCGCGCCGCCGCGCCCGGCGCACACGGTGCCGCGCAACGGCTCCCAGGTGGCAGCGGTGCCGACCGGAACAAGGAACTCGACGGCCTGACGCGGGCGGCAGTACAGCACCGGCCCCAGCGACACAGCCGCGTTGGCCAAGGCATCAAGGGCGCGCACACCCAGGCACTCGGTGGCGCGCACGACGTCGAACCGCACGCCGAGCGGCACCTCCGCGAGGGAGTAGGCGCTGTCGGCCCACGCGGTCAGGATGATCGACGGCGGATCCTTCACGGAGGCGAGCCACATGGCTCCGGGCTCCTCTGCTTGCGGAATCGCCGGCTGGGTGCGGCACGCAGGATCACTCATCGGTCCACCTTGTCCAGTTCGGCCCATACGGTCGTGCGGTTCTCGCGCCGTTCGTGCCCATACCGGTCGGCGCGGTCGAGGGCGAGGAGGATCGCCCGTCTCTGCGTGCCGCCCAGGTGATCGGGAAGGGCGGCCTCGATGCGCACGCGCCCGGGCGCGTCTTCGATGGTCGGCTCGACGCCTGTGGCGGCAATGAGCATGCCGACGATGGCGGCGGTCTTCGCCTTGTCGCTGGGCACAGCTCTCCCTGCAATCAAGGCATCACGCTTCGTGATGCTGAGTATTCAGCTTCGACCTGATGCATTAGCTTTGTCAACATCGACGTGTACGACCCCGGAGCCGCGCATATGCCCCGCGAGACCCACTACCTTCAGGTGGCCGACCAGCTGCGCGCCCGGATCAAGTCCGGCGAGTGGGCCGTCGGCGCCAAGCTCCCCAGCCGCGCCCGCATCGCCGCCGAGTACGGCGTGGGCCAGAACGTGGCCCAACGCGCGATGGAGCGGCTCATCATCGAAGGCCTTCTCGAAGGCCGAGCTGGGTCCGGCACCTATGTTCGTCGTCCGCGTGAGCGCCTCCGGATGGTGCGGTCACGACACCGCGAGCAGCGAGGCGGTAGCCCGTTCCGCGCCGACATGCAGGAACAAGGAAGGGCGGGTACGTGGGAGTCGCACAGCACCGCGCGCGTTCCGGCGCCCGAGCACATCGCCGAGCGGCTCGCCATCGCCCCGGGCGACCTCACCGTGCACACCCACTACGAGTTCCTCGCCGACGGCCAGCCCGTGCAGCTCTCCGAGTCCTGGGAGCCGATGGCCATCACCGACGGAACCCCCATCGTGCTGCCTGAGATGGGCCCGCACGCGGGTGCCGGGGTCGTGGAGCGGATGAGGTCGATCGGCGTCATCATCGACGTGGCCGTCGAAGTACCACGCCCGGCGCGGGCCACGCAGGAGCAGGCCAACCTGCTGGGCATCTCCGTCGGCGATCTGATCACCCAGATCGAGCGCACCTACTACGACGCGGAAGGTCGCCCGGTCGAAACCGCGGACATCATCGTGGCCGATGTGCGATGGGAGATCGCGTACGAGATCGGCATTCAGCACGACTGACCGCGCCCGGCAATGAGGTTGGATGGGCGGGAGCTGGACGGCATCCGGTACGCGATCCGCCTCGCCGAGGCGTGAGAGGAGACGGACGGTGGCTGAAGACCTGTCCGCGGTGGCCCGCTTCCTGTACGAAGCGGGGACGCTCAAGCACGCACGACGCACCGGCTGGTGGATGGCGGGCGTGCGGACCCGGAGAGCGTCGCGGAACACGCCTGGCGCACCTCCCTCATCGCCTCGGTCATCGCCAAGCTGGAAGGCGCCGATCCGGCGCGCGCCGCTCTGCTCGCGGTGTGGCACGACTCGCAGGAGACGCGCACGGGGGACGTCAACTACCTCGGACGGAAGTACGCGCCGCAAGCCGATCCGCAGGCGGTCACTGCCGACCAGCTGACCGGCATGCCAGAGGTGCTCGCCTCGGCGGTACGGGAGCTGGTCGCGGAGTACGAGGGCAAGGAAAGCCGCGAGGCGGTGTGCGCCCGCGATGCCGACAAGCTGGAGTGCATGCTCCAGGGCCTGGAGTACAAGGAGCAGGGGTACGGCAACGCGCAGCGCTGGGTCGACAACAGCCGCGACCGGCTGGTCACCGACACGGCCAAGCGCTTGGCGGAGGAACTGCTGGGCCAGAACGGACCTGCGCTGGAACCACTTCACCGGCGACGGCGCATCAGCCGGGCCGGAGGAGACAGAAGATCCGGTTTGCGCGGAACTATGCGCCTCGGCATTCGAGGCGGTGTGGGAGCGGGCCATCCCGCACGAGCAGTACGAGATCCACTGATCACCGGACAGGCCGGCTCATGCCCATCTCTCCGCCCTCGTCGGCACAGGCAGCGCGCGAAGTAGTCGCGCGACGCCTGCGTGACCTGCGTAAAGAGGCAGCCCCGGACGCCACAGGGCCAAGGAGGTGTCTGGTTAATCGATCTCGTGGCCGGTCGCGGGGAGCTCACGTATGTGGGTGGGAGCAGACCTTTGGCGCGCCGACCGCACCAGCCCGCGGAACGGTCGGAAGCATGGGCCGGCGCCGCCGGGTTCGTCCCGGAATCCGGCAAGCACGAGGAGCTGCCGTCCTGCTCGCCGATGTAGAAATACTCCGCCACTGCGGTCGAGGACACCAGGGCGGTGGGGGCGCGCTCGGTCAACTCATCGGCGAGTGACCGGGCCATCCCACCGTCCTCGGTGTCGTACTACGTTGCGGTGAAGTAGCGGGCGGCTCCGTCGTGCCGCCCCGCGAAGCGGTAGGGCAGGTAACAGTCCGACGGATCGGCCGAGTACAGCGCCTGGATGGCACTGCCGAGGCTTTGCTGGGTGCGAGGGTCGGCGGCGAAGGTCCGGTGCGCTTGGGGACTGGTCCATTGGGCGAAGTTGAGGATGGTCCGGCCGTCGGACCCTGCCAGACAGTGCCGCGCAAGGTACGCGGCTGGCAGCCGGGCCTTCTCCCAGGCATCCATGACGCCGGACATGACCTTCTACTGTTGTTCGAGCCCGCTGATGTGCCATAGCGACGCCAGGATGAGGCCCGCGTCCGGACGGGCAGGATCGGGCAGTGCGACCGGCCGGAGGCCGTCGGCGAGGGCAGTCATGACCCCAGCCTCCATCGACGCGGACCTTGGGTGGGTTCACGGAGCCACAGTCAGCTCACCACGCCCCACCGCAAGATCAATGGAGCGGACAAGGGGTTTTACGGGCCGGTCAGCCTGTGCACCGGGCATGGGAAGATTCCGCCGTGTCTCTCAGACTGAATGACTTTGACGGCGAGCACTCGCTGACACTCGCTGCAGGCGACCTGGCCGCCGATGCTGCAGTAGTTGCCGCCGGGCACGAACCGAATGGGTACTTCTGGGAAGGTCTTGTGCGGTTCGCCTGGCCGGATCTCGCTGAGTGCCTCGACTTCGACAGCGAGGGCGGCATGTTCTGTGCGCTCGGGAGCTTGAGTGACCTCACGCAGCTCAAAGCTGCCCTGGAGCCCGTGATCTCCCATTCCCACGCAGTTCGCGAGATCGTTGCCCGTGCCGAGGCGGCAGGCTTCGAGTTCGACGACTAATGCTGTGACCAGCAGGTCTGCCGGGTTCAGGCCGCAAGCTGGAAAGGTCTGCCGCCCCAGCGGATGTGTTTCTCGCTGCGGGTGCGCGCGCGTTCGCGTCGTTGGGCGGCGAGGACGTCGGGATGTCGGGCGTTCTCAGGAACTGGCGCTTCCCCACCGAACGATCTGCTGCAGCTTCTGCCCCTCCTGCTCGGTCAGCCGGCGAACTCGCACCGGTGCTGCCCTGCCGCCCCCTGCCACAGGCCGTCACCGACACCCAGCACAACGAGCGACCCGGCAAAGGTCCCCGGCCACAACACTAGGAAGCCCCGCGGCGGAAGAAGCGCGCCAGAGTCCGAGGGGACCCGGCGACGACGGCGAGCGCCACGCGCCCGTGCCGCCGGAGCTGGGAGGGGCCCAGAAGCGGTGCCCGCATCACCCACAGGGCGAAGACAACGTGGCCCGTGGCGGGGAAGAGCAGGAGCGGCGGGAAGAAAAACAGAAACCACAGGGGGAGCATCAGGAGCCCCACGAGCGGTCCTCGGAAAGCCATGCCGGTGCGGGTGTTGGCCAGCCCGTAGACGAAGCTGATGAGGAGGGAGGGGGCTCCGATCACTAGGGCGAAGGACGCCCAGTCCTGGAGGATGCCCGGCTCTCCCGGCAGCGAGGCTTCCATGGCCCACAAGGTGAGCGCGAAGACGAGGGCGTAGCGGACCACCAGGTCGACAAACCGCAGCCCGATGACCCCCAGGTTCCGCCACGGTGTACTCGCGTCCACGGATCGCCCCCCTGATGGCATGCCTCGTCGGGGCCACCCGCCAGTGCGGAGCGGCCGTCGGCCTCCATCCTGCCAGCCATATTGAACGCGTTCAATTAGGAGCGTGCACGGACCGCCATCGGCGTACCCTCCTGGGACCGAGGTCAGTGGAGTGCGCACTCCCACGGCTCGAAGTCCGGCTCGCCCGGCGGCAGCTCCCCCGTGCAGTACCGGTAGAGCCAGGCCGCGGCCCGGCGCCCGGCATGGTCCTCGTTGACCGGCTCCCCCTCCTCGTCCAGTTCGAGGACGTGGGCGAAGACGGCGAAGCAGATCTCCATCTGGGAGGGCGACTCGCGCAGTTCCTGCCAGTAGTCGACGCCCTCCGGCATCGGGTGACCCACCGAGCCACGGGTGAGCCACCCGGCGAAGCGCCGGATGGCTCCCGAGGCACCGCGGCTGAGGCGTGCGGGCATGCGGAGAGCCTCACACCTCCCGCGTCCGCCGCAGCAGCCACACCAGGTACGGCGCTCCCACCAGCGCGGTGACGATGCCCACCGGGATCTCCGTCGGGGCCAGCAGCCACCGGCCCAGCGCGTCCGAGGAGACCACCAGGACGGAGCCGAGCACCGCCGCCATCGGCACCATGCGGGTCGTGCCGCTGCCGACGACCCGCCGGGCGAGGTGCGGGGCGACCAGGCCGACGAAGCCGACCGCGCCGACCGCCGCAGCCGTGCCCGCCGCGAGGACCGCGCCGGCGCCGAGGACCAGCAGCCGGGCGCGGCCCAGTTCCAGGCCGAGGGCGCGCGGCAGTTCGTCGCCGAGCGACAGCAGGTTCACCGGCCGCGCGGCGGCCACCAGCGCCACCGCGACCAGCGCGGGCACCGCGAGCCAGGCCAGCGCCGAGAAGTCGCGGGCGTACGTGCTGCCAGCGAGCCAGCCGAGCGCCGCGGAGATGTTCATCTGCGCGCCGACGACCATGATGTTGACCAGGGCCATCGCGGTGGCGGCCGCGCCCAGGCCGACCAGCACCACCCGGGTCGGGTCGAGCCCGCCCCGCCCGCCCTTGGCGCTGCCCCGCGCCACCAGCAGCACGACCGCGAGCATCAGCACGCCGCCGACCGCGGCCGCCGCCGGCAGCGCCACCAGCGGCGCCGACGGTACGACGAGGATGACGGCGACCGCGCCCAGCGAGGCCCCGCCGGTCACGCCGACGAGTCCCGGTTCCGCCAGCGGGTTGCGGACGACGGCCTGGACGGCGGCGCCGGCGACGGCCAGGCAGGCCCCGGCCAGGGCGGCGACCAGGACGCGCGGCAGCCGGTAGGCCACCACGGACTCGGTGATCTGGTCGGCGGTGGAGAACAGCGCGGTGACGAGCCCGCCCCAGCTGATCTGTACGTCGCCGACGCGCAGCGAGACCGCGATCGCCAGCGCCAGCGCGGCCAGCCCGCCGCCGAGGACGACGGCGTACGCCGGAGCGCGCCGCTGGTCGGAGACCGCGACCGCCGCGCCCGTGTCGGCGTCTCCGGTGCTGACCCGGCGCGCGAGCAGCATGAAGACCGGGCCGCCGATCAGCGCCGTGACCACGCCGACCGGGATCTCGGCGGGCTGCGTCGCGGACGGCCGCACGATCAGCTGCGCCGCCGCGTCCGCGCCGAGCACCAGCGCCGACGCCAGCAGCGCCGCCATGGGCATCATCGCCGCGTGCGCGCGGACGCCCAACTGCCGTACGACGACGGGCGCGATCAACCCGACGAAGCCGATCGGACCGGCGAGCGAGACGGCGGCCGCGGACAGCAGCACCGCGACGAGGAAGGCCGCCGGGCGGACGCGCTCGACGCGTACGCCCATGGCCTGGGCGGTCTCGTCGCCGAGCGACAGCAGGTCCAACGGCCGGGCCAGCAGCGGAGCGATCAGCGCGCCGGCGACGACGACCGCGCCGAGGACGAGCGGCCGTTCCAGACCGGACTGCATCAGGGTGCCGTTGCCCCAGAAGAACAGCCCGCGCGTGGCGTTCACGTCGAGCATCTGGAGGAACTCGGCCCCCGCGGTGGCGGCCAGCGCCACCGTCGCACCGGCGAGCAGCACCTTGCCGGGCGTCATGACGCCGCCGCTGCTGAGCGCGTACACGACGGCGACCGCGACGAGACCGCCGAGGAACGCCGCCGCGCCGCCGGGCAGCGGGCCGAGGCTGATGCCGGTGAAGGCGACGAGCACGACGGCGAGGTACGCGCCCGCGTTGACGCCGAGGGTGTCGGGCGCGGCGAGCGGATTGCGGGTGGCGCCCTGGACGAGCACGCCGGAGACGCCGAGGGCGATGCCGACGACGAGGCCGGTCAGCGTGCGCGGCAGACGGCTGCCCATCAGCACGTCGTGGGTGCGCGCGTCGCCGTGGCCGAGGAGCAGGTCCACGATGTCGCCGATGCCCACGCCGGACACCCCGAGACCGAGGTGCACCACGGCGACCAGGCACAGGAGCAGCGACAGGGCGCCGCCCACGAGCAGGGCCCGTGGGCGGCGGCTGCCGAGCGGACGCGGACGCGGACGGGCGGGTGCGTCCGCCGTCAGTCCTTCCCGAGCCATCAGACCTTCAGGGCCTTGCCGGTCTCGTCGAGGATGTGCAGCGCCGACAGCGGGCCACCGAAGAGCCAGGTGCCCGGGTCGAGCGGCAGCGCCTTGTCGTTCGTGACGAACGGCAGGCCCTTCCAGACGGCGTTGTCCTTGAACGCGCCGGTGAAGGGGTTGTCGTTGTCGGCGGCGACGTAGAGGAAGGTGGCGTCCTTCTCGACCTGGGTCAGGCCCTCGACGCCGACGGTGGTCATGCCCCACGCGTCCGGCTGGCCCTTCCAGCCGTTCTTCATCCCGGCCAGGTTGAGCACCTGCGGCGCGATGGCGTCGTCCGTGAGCATGCGGATCGAGGCGGTGCCGTTGGCGGTGAAGCCCTGCGCGAGCGCGTATTTCATGCCGCCCTTGCCGGCCTTGTCGAGGCGCGCCTTGAGGTCGGCGGCCTTGGTGTCGATCTGCTTGGTCACCTCGGCGGCCTTGTCCTCCTTGCCGACCGCCTTCGCCAGCTCGCCGAAGTTCTTCTTCATCGTCTCGAGCTGCGGCTTGGTGGTGTACGTGAACGACAGCACCGGCGCGATGTCCTGGAGCTGCTTGAGGTTCGCCTTGGACCGGTCGTTGTCGATCACGATGAGGTCCGGCTGGAGGGCGCGGATCTTCTCCAGGCTGGGCTCGTTGCGGTTGCCGACGTCGGTGACCTTGCCGGGGAGGGCCGCGCCCTTGGCGGTGATCCAGGTGCCGTAGCCGGCGTTGTCGGCGTTGCCGGCGGGGGTGACGCCGAGGGCGACGAGCTCCTCGGTGTACGTCCACTCCAGCGCCACGACCTTGGTGGCGGGCTTGTCGAGGGTGACCTTGCCCTGCGCGGTGTCGACGGTGATCTTGCCGCCGGCGGCCTTGTCGGCCCCGCCGGTCTTCTTGTCTCCGCCCGCGGTGTCCCCGACCGTGCCGCCGCCGCAGCCGGTCGCGGTGAGTATGAGGGCCACGGCGGTACCGCCGGTCGCGAGGGCGCGCAGCATTCTCTGCATGGTCGAACTCTCCTTGTGCCTTGGGTAAGGGATGACGCGGGCGGTTGAGGAAGCGGCGCTCTCAGGAAGCGGCGGACTCCCCGAGGGACGCCTCGGACCGCTGCGGGAAGCAGGCGAGGTAGCCGGTCTCCGGATCGCGTACGACGCTGACGCGCAGGCCGAAGGCGCGCTCGATGACGTCCGGGGTGAGTACGTCGTCGGCCGCGCCCGCCGCGGCGATCCCGCCGTCCGCGACCACCACGACGTCGTCGGCGTACGCCGCCGCCTGCGTCAGGTCGTGCAGCACGACGCCGCAGGCGATGCCGTGTTCGCGGGCGAGGCGCCGTACCACGTCCAGCACCTCGAACTGGTGGCGCATGTCGAGGTACGTGGTCGGCTCGTCCAGCAGCAGGACCCCGGCCCGCTGGGCCAGCACCATCGCCAGCCAGGCGCGCTGGCGCTCGCCGCCGGACAGTTCGTCGAGCCGGCGCTCGACGAGCGGCGCGGCGTCCGTGACCTCCAGGGCCCAGTCGATGGCCTCGGTGTCCTCGCCGGTGTGCCGGGCGAGGGCGCCCCGGTGGGCGTAGCGCCCGTGCCGTACGAGCTCACGGACGGTCACTCCGGCGGGGGCCTGCGAGGTCTGCGGCAGGAAGGCGAGGCGCTGGGACAGGGTGCGGCGCGCGAACGAGTCGAGCGGCGCGTCGTCGATGCGTATCTCGCCGGCGAGCGGCGGCAGCAGGCCCGCGACAGTGCGCAACAGGGTCGATTTTCCGCAACCGTTGGGCCCGACGAGCACGGTGATCGCACCGGCCCGCAGCGAGAGGTCCACCTGCTTCAGGACCGGACGGCCGCCACCATGCCCGACCTCAAGGTTTTTCGCCACCAGGCGGACATCGCCCATGGACTCCACGTCCCTTCCCCTCGGCCGGACCAACGGCGCCACCATACAACTTAGGTAAGGCACACCTTAGAGATGTCACATGAATCCGGCCGCTTGTGACCATGTCGAAATCTCCCGCACCCCCACGCGCCCCCTCCTCGCCCGTCACCACGCTTGCCCCGCCCGGAACTTGGGTATACGCGGGCGACGGATCGAGCCGCCGTCGCCCAGGGCGCCTGCCGCCGGGACGGCCGGGATTGTAGGGTCGGCCGCATGACGAAGCCTGATGACCTGCTCGTGGACGTCGCGGCCACGGTGGAGTCCCAGCGGTCCAATCAGATGTCGCTGACCGTCGTGGTGAACGGCGCCGTGATCACGGGGCGGCTCGCCCCCGAGGCCGTGTGGCGCGAGCGCGTCGCCGAGGTCCTGCGGGACTCGGACCGGCTGGGCGCGTTCGCCGGCGTGTTCGGCGACGCGGCCGCCACACGCGCCGAAGCCGAAGCCGAGGCCGAGACCGACACCGAGACCGAGACCGAGACCGATGGTGCCGGTGGCTCCGGTGGCTCCCGCGGCTCCGCCCCCTCGCACCTGCACTTCCACGTCGCCCGGATCCTCCAGGGCACGGTCGGCATCCCGGAGACCGGCGGGATGTACCGGGTGGCCATCGAGGACGTCAGCGCGTGGACGGTGGGCGACTTCAGCTACACCGACGGCTGAACGCGCGCTCCGGGCGGGCGCCGCCGGGCTCCGTGTGGCGGCGCCCGGCGCGCCGGGGCAGGCTGGACAGGGAGAGAGCGGCCGTCACGAGCGGGTGCCCGGCACCCGCGTGTCGCGTGGTCGTTCGCCCATGGCCCAGCATCCGCGCAGAGGGCGGCACGCATGATTCGGTCAGCAGACATACGCGAGTGGCGCAACCACGACGTCGTCGACCTCAAGGGCCACAAGATCGGTGTGCTGGAGGCGGTCTACGTGGACACCGGCACCGACGAACCGGCCATGGCCACCGTACGCACCGGCCTGCCCACCCGGCAGCGCCTGGTGTTCGTGCCCCTCGGCGAAGCGATCGCCGGACCGGACTACGTCAAGGTCCCGTACGCCAAGGGCGAGGTCCGCAAGGCCCCGTCCATCGACATGGACGGCGTGCTCCCGGCCGACGGCGAGGAAGCGATCTTCCAGCACTACGGCCTGCCCTACGCGGCGGGCGCCAACGGCGAACGCAGACTCGCCCGCCGCTGACGCCGCCGATCTCCACCAGGAGGTGCTCCACCCATGGCGTTGTTCCTGTTCCTGATCCTGATCGCCATCATCCTCGGCCTCATCGGCGTCGTCGTCGAGGGCCTGATGTGGCTGCTGATCATCGGCATCGTCGTGCTCGTCGTCGACGTCATCTTCTTCGCCGTCCGCTGGTCCCGCCGGGGCCGTACGCGCCCCATCAGATAGGGCAGGCAGGGCATGGAGGGCAGGTAGGCAAAGGCAGGGCTCGGGGCGATGGCCGCGCCGCATCGCCACCGCTTCCACCTCGACCAGGAGGGCCACTCCATCACCGTCCTGCTCGGGCGGGCCGCGCACGACGTCGAGGTCCTGGTCGACGGCAAGGTGGTCGCCGTCCGGCACGAGCACGGCCGCGGCGGCCTCGGCGGCCGGGGCGTCCGCGAGCTGGCCGCCGAGCTCCCCGGCGAGCAGCCCGGCGACCCGCCGCGGCCCTTCACCGTGCTCGTGGAGGACGTGGACGGCACGCCGCTGTGCGTCATGGTGCGCGGCGGCATCCGCTACCTGATGCCGCGCGTGCCCCTGCTGCCCGAGCCGCCGCCGTACGGCCCACCCGGCGCGGCCCACCCCCTGCGGCGGATGCGCGGCCGGGTGCGCCGCTGGGTGCGGCGGCTCCTGCGGCCGGTACGGCGCGGGGTCCGGCACGCGCTCCGGCGCCTGCGGCGCTGAGAACTCCCTAGCCCTCGGCGTCGGCGTCCGCCGTCGGGACCACCAGCACCGGGCAGTGCGCCGTGTGCAGGACCTCCGCGCTGACCGAGCCGAGCAGGAGCCTGCGCAGCCCGGTGCGGCCGCGGGTGCCGACGACGAGCAGCGAGGCGTCGCGCGCGGCCTCCACCAGGAGGCTCGCGGGGCGGGTGTGCTCGATGCGCACGTCGGCCTCCACCCCCGGGTGGCGGTCGCGGCGCAGCTCGGTCTCCTTGCGGAGGAAGGCCTCGGCGCCGTCGTCCATGACCGAGAAGTCGGGCGGCACCATGCCGACCGGCCCGGTCGGGACCATGCCGGGGTGGTACGCGCCGTGCACGACCTCCAGCCGCGCCCCGCGCAACTCCGCCTCCGTGTACGCCAGGTCGAGCGCGGCCAGCGACGCCTCCTCGGTGTCCACACCGACCACGACCCGGTTCTCCCGGGGACCCCCGAGGCCCCCGGACTCCCCGGTCTCGCCCGCCTCTCCCGGGCGTACGACGATGACCGGGCACTCGGCGTGCGTGGCGACCTGCCAGCTGACCGACCCCAGGGGCAGCCTCGGGAAGCCGCCGCTGCCCCGGTGGCCGATGACGATCATCGCGGCCTCGGCGGAGCGCTCGACCAGCACGGCGGCGGCGTGCCCGCGGGGCAGCTCACCGGCCACGGTGAGCTCCGGGAACTCGGACCGCACGGTCCGCTCGTACCGCTGGACGAGTTCCTCCTCCGTCCGGGTGACGGCGTCGCCGTCGGCCCGCACCACGTGGACGATGCGCAGCGCGGCGCCGTGCAGCACCGCCTGGCCCGCCGCGAACCGTATGAGGTCCTCCTGGCCGGGCGAGTCCTCCACGCCGACGACGACCGTGTTCGTGTCGCTCATGTCTGCTCCGTTCTCCATCGAGGACGAGACGGAACGCGTACCCGCTAAGCCCGGCGGGTAAGGCCGGGCCGGCGGGGCGAGCTGCTGAGGCCGGCGCGCAGCCGGTCGTACCGCTCGACGTCGGTCCAGAGGTCGAGCGAGTTCGGGCGCGAGACGTACCAGGCCCAGACGCCGACGCCGACCGCGGCCATCAGGGGAACGAGCAGCCAGACCAGTGCCTCCATGGACGGACTCCCTTCTCACGCGGACTGACACTTGACAAGGGCTCGCTCAATTTTTATATCCCGGAAGTGAGCAGGATGGAACCCGGGACGGGAGGTGAGGGGCGGTGGCGACACCCCCGCGGCGCAATCCCTACACGGTCCTCGGCGTCCCGCCGACGGCGTCGGACGCACGGGTCACCGCCGCTTTCCGGAGGCTCGTCCGCACCCTCCACCCGGACGCGGCCCCCGACGATGGCCCCGACCAGCCGGGCGCCCGCGAGGAGCTGGACCGCGTGGTGGCGGCGTACGCCCTGCTGCACGACCCGCAGCGGCGGGCGGCGTACGACGCCGCTCACGCGCGACCGGCCGCCCGCCCCCGGCCCGTGCTCCGTACCGACCCGCTCGACGAGCCGCCGCTGCGCGCGGGCCCCGTGCGGGTGGAGCCGCTCCGGGACCTCCGTCGAAGAGGCCGGTGAAGCGGTCGGGCCGGTCAGGCCGGTGAGGCGCCCGCCGTACGCAGCGAGGCGAGCGCCTTGTCGAGCCGGGCCCGCCGGCTCTCCGGGGTGGCGGCCTGGAGCAGCGGCAGGATCAGCAGGTACCGGCCCGTCTTGTCGAGCGCCTCGAAGGCGCGCCGGGCGTCGGGGTCCGCGTCGAGCGCGGCCGCGAGGTCCGGCGGAACGGTGGCCGTACGCTGCGACGCGTACGCCGCCTCCCACCGCCCGTCGGCCTGGGCCTTGCGCACCTCCGCCAGGCCCGGCTCGCGCATCCGCCCGGCGGCGATCAGCGCTTCCACCTTCTCGACGTTCACGCGCGACCACAGGCTCCGGGGCCGGCGGGGCACGTACTTCTGGAGGTAGTGGCGCGCGTCGAGGGACCGCCGCCGGCCGGAGATCCAGCCGTAGCAGAGGCCGATGTCGACCAGTTCGTCGGAGGTGACCGACGGAACGCCGGAGCCCTTCTTCGCCACCCTGATCCACACGCCCTCGTGGCGGGTGTGGTGCTCGGCCAGCCAGCGCTCGAACGCCTCGCCGTCCGCGCACGCGATGATCTCGACCCCGTTGATTTCTTCCATGCCTCAGGCTATCCCCGGCCGCGCTCCGCCATGGTGACGGTCCGTCAGCTCATATGGAGGTCGGCGAGCGCACTCTCCACCGCCCGGTGGAAGGTCGGGTACGCGAACATCATGTGGCGCAGCCGCGCCACCTCCACTTCCGCCTCCACCGCGACCGCGAGGCCGTACAGCACCTCGCCGCCCGCCGGGCCCGCCGAGGTCGCGCCGACCAGGACGCCCCGGTCGGCGTCGGCCACCACCTTGACGAACCCTTCGTTGCCCGCCTTGTGGATCCAGCCGCGCGTCGACGACTCCACCCGCGCCATTCCCGTGCGCACCCGCAGGCCGCGCTCGCGCGCCGCGTGCTCCGTGAGCCCCACCGAGCCGACCTCGGGGTCGGTGAACGTCACGCGCGGCACGGCCCGGTAGTCGGCCTCCGGACCCGGTTCGCCGAGGATGTCGCGTACGGCGATCTCCGCCTGGTACATCGCCACGTGCGTGAAGGCGCCGCGCCCGGTGACGTCGCCGACGGCCCACACGCCGTCGGCTCCGACCGCCCGCATGCGCCCGTCGGCCTCCAGCGCGCGGGCGCCCTCCGTGTCGATCCCGACGGTCTCCAGGCCGAGGCCGCCCAGGACGGCCCGCCGCCCGGTGGCCACCAGCAGCCGCCGCGCGTCCACCTCCTCACCCCCGTCGAGCGCGAGCCGGAAGCCGTCCCCGTCATGGCGCACGCCCGTGGCGCGCGCCCCGGTGCGCACGGTGAGCCCCTGCTCCCGCAAGACCCCCGCGACGAGCTCGCCCGCCTCCGGCTCCTCCGCCGGCAGCAGCCGGTCCGCCGCCTCCACCACCGTCACCGCCGTACCGAACCGGGCGAACGCCTGCGCCAGCTCCACGCCGACGGCGCCGCCGCCGAGCACCAGCAGGGAGTCCGGGGCCTCCTTCGCGGAGACGGCGTCGCGGTTCGTCCAGTACGGGACCGCGTCCAGCCCGGGCACGGGCGGCGCCTGCGGGCGGCTGCCGGTCGCCACCACGACCCCGCGCCGGGCGGTGTAGGTCTCGCCGCCCCTGCCCTCGCCGTCGACCTCCACACGGCCCGGCGCGGTGATCCGGGCCCGTCCGCGGACGAAACGGCCGCCCTTGCCGGTGAAGCGGTCCACGGCCGCGCGGTCGTCCCAGTCGTCGGTCGCCTCGTCCCGGATGCGCGCCGCGACCTGACCGAAGTCGGGAGCCGCCGACGCCGTTCCGGCCATGCCGGGGACGCGGCCGGCCTCGGCGAGGAGGTTCCCGGCGCGGATCATCATCTTGCTCGGGATGCACGCCCAGTACGGGCACTCCCCGCCGACCAGCTCCGCCTCCACGCCGACGACGTCGAGCCCCGCCTCCGCCAGCCGCCCCGCGACGTGCTCGCCGCCCACGCCCATCCCGATCACCACGACGTCCGTCTCACGCGCCATGCGATGCCTCCCAGTCAGCTCAGTTCCGCGAAGGTCTCCACCGCCTGCGTACGGCCGGTGACGACGATGACGTCGCCGCGCTCCATGACCGTCTCGGCGGTGGCGTACGTGAAGTCCTGCCCCGGCCGCTTGATGCCGACGACCGTGACGCCGTACCGGCTGCGCACCTGGCTCTCGCCGAGGGGGATCCCGGTGGCGCTGGCGGGGGCCACGGTCTTGACGAGCGCGTAGTCGTCGTCGAACTGGATGAAGTCGAGCATCCGCCCCGTGACGAGGTGGGCGACGCGCTCGCCCATCTCGTGCTCCGGCAGCACCACATGGTGGGCGCCGAGCCGTTCGAGGATCTTGCCGTGCAGGCGGCTGATCGCCTTGGCCCACAGGTTGGGCACGCCGACGTCCAGGAGGTTGGAGGTCACCAGGATGCTCGCCTCGACGTCGGTGCCGATGGCGACGACCGCGCTGGGGAACTCGTCCATGCCGAGCTGGTACAGCACCTCGGGGTCGGTGCAGTCGGCGACGGCGGCGTGGGTGAGGGTGTCGCTGTGCTGCTGGACCAGGTGCGGGTCGGTGTCGACGCCGAGGACGTCCCAGCCGCGCCGCGTCAGCTCGTGCGCGAGCGAGCTGCCGAAGCGGCCCAGGCCGATCACGGCCACGCGCTGGTCGCGCGGCGGCCCGGCCGGACGCCGGTCCGCCCCGGCGGTGTGCCGGGCTTCGGCGGTGTCGCGCGAGGCGAGCCGTTCGCGGCGCCGTCGGCGCCGGTCGAGGAAGTGAAGGCGCTCAGCCAATGACGGGTCGCTCCTCCGGTAGCTGGTAGCGGCGGGTGCGCTCGCGCAGGGCGAGGGCCGAGACGAGCGTGATGGGCCCGAGCCGCCCCACGAACATGAGCATGATCAGGATGAGCCGGCCCGGGGTCGAGAAGTCCGCCGTGATGCCCGTGGTCAGCCCGACGGTCGCGAACGCCGACACCGCCTCGAAGAGCACCGCCTCCAGCGGCGCCGCGTGCAGCGACTCCAGGGCCAGCGCCGAGGCGACGACCAGCCCCACGCCCAGCAGCGCCACGGTCAGCGCCTGGCGCAGCGTGTGCGGGGCGAGCCGGCGGCCCATCGCCTCGGAGTGCGGCTCGCCGCGCACCTCGGCGAGCATCGCCACGCCGAGCACCGCGAAGGTGGTCACCTTGATGCCGCCGGCGGTGCCCGCGCTGCCGCCGCCGATGAACATCAGCATGCAGCTCAGCAGCAGCGTGGAGGCCCCCAGGCCGCCGATGTCGAGGGCGTTGAAGCCCGCGGTGCGGGTCATCGCGGAGTGGAAGAAGCCGTTCAGCACCCGCTCGCCCGTGTCGAGCGGCCCCAGAGTCGCGGGGTTGTTCCACTCCAGCAGGCAGGTCAGCACCGTACCGACGACCAGCAGCAGGGCCGTGGTGAGCAGCGTCAGCTTGGTGTGCAGCGACCAGCGCCGCCGCCCCGTCGTACGCCGCCGGCGGCGGTGGCGCACCACCTCCAGCAGCACCGGGAAGCCGAGGCCGCCGAGGATGACGGCGGCCGCGACGGGCAGCGTCACCCACGGATCGCGGGCGTACGGCGTGAGGTTGTCGGCGTGCAGCCCGAACCCCGCGTTGTTGAACGCCGACACCGCGTGGAAGAACCCCGAGTACACCGCCTCGCCGACGCCCCGGTCGTACCCCAACCGCAGCCGCAGGGCCAGGACGGCCCCGATCGCCAGCTCCACGACGAGCGTGGAGACCGCCACGCCGAACAGCACGCGGCGTACGTCGCCGATGCCGAGGCTCTTCGTCTCCGCCGCCGCGGTCAGCTGCATCCGCAGGCGCAGCCGGCCCGACACGAGCAGGGCGAGCAGCGAGGCCAGGGTCATGATGCCGAAGCCGCCGACCTGGATGAGCGCCAGGATGACGCCCTCGCCGAAGCCGCTCCAGTACGTGCCGGTGTCGACGACCACGAGCCCGGTCACGCACACGGCGGAGGTGGCGGTGAACAGCGCGGTGACGGCGTCCGTGGCGTGGCCGTCCTGGGTGGCGGGCGGCAGGGCCAGCAGCGCCGTACCGGCGAGGACGGCGACGGCGAAGGCCACGACGACCGTACGGGCCGGGTGCCTGGTGAACGTGCGCCGCCGGTACACGGGAGTCGTCGTCGGCGCCGTCAGTACAGGATGGAGGGGAGGTAGGCGCCGTCCGGTTCGTTGTAGAGACCGATGGTCATCAGGCTCATCAGCTGCACCACGCGCAGTTTGTGCCCCAGGCACCACTGGAGCAGCGCGCTGTTGCGCGCGGGGACGAGGATGCCGGGGCCGCCGAAGGCCTCGGCCGCGCCGATGAGCGCGCGGATGTCCTCGGTCGTCTCGCCCACGGCGTGGGCGAAGAAGGCCAGGTCGGTGGCGTAGCCGGTGATGCGGCCCTCGTGCTCGACGACGCGGGCGGTGCCCTGGGTGACGGCGTCGGCGAGTTCGCCGCCGCGGTCGACGCCGTGGACGCGGCGGCACAGGTCGTCGCAGGCGGGGCGGTCCTCCTCGCGCGCGGGCCGCACCAGGTAGCCGGGCACGGCGACGCCGATCGGCGCGCCCTGGAGGCAGGCCACCGTCTCGCGGAACTGGAAGCCGAGGCCCGCGTACAGCGCGAACGAGCGGGAGTGGTAGCCGCTCTGGAGCAGCCGGATGCCGGGGGCGCCGCGCTCGGCGGTCCGGTCCATGACGTCGCGCATCAGGCGGCGGCCGACGCCGCCGTCCTGGACCTCGCAGTCGACGGTGATGGGACCGACGCCGACGACCGGGGAGCGCTCGTCGAGGAAGTTGCTGCCCACGACGCGGCCGTCGAGCTCGGCGACCACGCTGTAGAAGCCGGGGTGGTTCAGCAGCATCTCGGCGGTGCCCACCCCGACCTCAGGGGTGGCGAAGTCGGGCGGGAAGCCGTGCTCGCGGGCGATGGCCGCGAAGGCCTCGTAGCAGATCCGGCCGCATGCGGCGGCGTCGTCGGGCCTTCCGGGACGCAGTACGAGATCCACGGCTGGTCTCCTCGGGAGAGGCGGTTCGGGGGCGGTGCGGTCGGTCCGTGCCTGTCCCCATCAAACGCCGGGCCCGCCGACCCCACAATCGGGCTTCACCCGGCCGCGACGGCCATCAGCGCTCCCCACAGGATGGTGACGACGGCCAGCACGAGCATCACCGTGCGCCAGGCGGCGGGGACCGACACCCGGAATGACGGCCGGTACGACAGCCGCAACGGCAGCCCGGGGAGCTTGGGGAGCCTGGGAAGCCTCCGCGTGTACCGCTCGCACGCCCGCAGGAGCGCGTGGGCGAGGGCGCCGGGCACGCCGCCGCCCTCCCGCATCTCGAAACCGCTCACACCCCCGGCAACGACCTGCGGCGACGCAAAGTACGCGGATCGCCGCCACCGCAATCAAATCGTCATGATCATCGCAGCTCGTGAAGTTTCACCCCAAGATCACCGGCATCGGCGGCCACGGCTTCCACAATCCCGGCGAAGGCGGGCAGCTGCTCGATGTGGTGCACCCCGGGCGCCGACGGCCCGCCGGTGAGCAGCTCGCGCGCGACATGGGCGGCCACGAGCCCGGTGACGCGGCTCTGCTCCCGCCCGGTGAGGGCGTACGCCACCCGCCGCGCGTGCGGCCCGTGCCCGCGCGCGTCGACGCGTACCGCGAAGCCGTCCCCGCCGCCGAGGCGTACGCGGTGCAGGGCGGCGGCCATCGCGCGCGGCGCGCCGGGGCGGCGCGCCACCGCCCGTACCGCCCCCGTACGGCGCAGGGCGAACAGCGCGGCGGTGAGCGCATGCGAGTCCAGGCACAGGCGGGTGGTGACCGACGGGACGCCGAGGGTGCGGACCAGCGTGAACTGGTCCGAGAAGGGGAACGGGTGCGCGGTGCGGGCGGCTCCGTAGCCGGGCAGCGTGACGCGCAGCGGCCGCGCGCCGGGGGGTTCCGGTTCGGCGAGGTTCGCCAGCGTCCAGCGCAGGGCGTCGACGCCGTGGCGTTCGCCGGAGCCGAAGAGCAGCGTGAGGTCCAGGCGCTCGGCGCCGCCGACGGCCTCGTGGGCGCGGCGGGCCAGCAGGTTCGTCAGCCCGGGCGCGACGCCCACGCTGAGCACCCCGGTGGCGCCGGCCTCCCGCGCCGGGGCGTCCAGCGCGGCCACCGCGTCGAGCAGGCGGAGGCTCGCGCCGACGTCGACGACGTGGACGCCCCGCTCCAGGCAGGCGCGGGCGATACCGGCGTCCGGGGGCTCGACGCAGAACACCACCGCGCCGATGTCGCCGAGCGGTTCCAGCGTCTCCCGTACGAACACCTCGGGCGGCGCGGCCACATCGACCCGTACCCCGCCGAGCCGCCGGGCGCGGGCCTCGTCGCGGCCGGCGGGGACCACGCGCCCCGGAAACCACCGCGCGAGCGCGGACGTCGCGGCCGCCCCGACGGCGCCGTACCCCCCGATGACGAGCACCCTCGGGCGCACGCCGCCACTACCGCTCCTCACGGGAGGCCTCCTCCAACAGGCGCAGCGCTCGGATCACGCCGGGCCGCCGCGCCTTGGGCACCCGGTCGAGCAGCCGGCCCAGCCGGTCGGCGCGCCGCCGCGCCACGTCGGCGGCGACCCGTACGCCCTCCTCGGTCAGCCCGACGAGCTGCGCCCGCCCGTCCCCGGGATCCGGCGCCCGGTCGGCCCACCCGCGCGCCACGAGCTGGTCCACCAGCCGGCTGGTGGTGGACTTCGTCAGACTCAGCCGCTCCCCCAACACGCGCTGCGGAAGGCGCCCTTGGCGCAGCACGGTGAGCGCGTACGCCTCGGCGGTCGGCATGGGCGCGCCGCACGGCGTGCGATCGGGGTCGAGCAGGCCGAAGGCCCGTACGAAGTCGACGAGGGCCTCGGAGAACGCTTCCGCGGAAGCGCCGTCGGAAGAACCGGACATGGTTGCAACCTAGGACTATCCAGTCCCACTCTGCAACTACTTCGCGAGGAGTCCGGCTCGTCGTACCGCCCCTCATCTCCGTGCTCGGCCCCCTGCTGTGAGCCGCGCGCCGGGTATACAGTGCGACGATCACGCGACATCACCATCTGGGGGGCCTGTCATGGCGCTGTTCGGAAACGCCCACACCATCGACCCGACGACGGCGCAGCAGGACTACGCCCGCCTCCTCGGCAACGGCGAGCAGGTGCACGCCGCGTTCCTGCTGATCCGCGACACGATCCTCTTCACGGACCGGCGCCTCATCCTCGTCGACAAGCAGGGCATCACGGGCAAGAAGGTGGAGTACCACTCGATCCCGTACCGGAGCATCACCCACTTCGCCGTCGAGACCGCCGGCACCTTCGACCTCGACGCGGAACTCAAGCTCTGGGTCTCGGGCAGCCCGACCCCGATCCAGAAGACCTTCACCAAGGGCGTCGACATCTACGAGGTCCAGGCCATCCTGACGCAGTTCGTGGCCCGCTAGCGAGACGCCCCGGCCCCGGGTACGGGGCGGGGACGGCCGTCGCCCCGCGCGCCTTGTGAGCGCTCCGCGGGCGACGGGCGGCCGGGCGTCGGTCGACGCCGTACACCCCTTTACTTCTGCTTCGCCGCCTCCCGGGCCTGCTGGGCGATGTCCTCCAGCACGGCCTTCGGGTCGGCGGACGGCGCGACGGCCTTGCCGATGTTCCGCTTGATGATGTTGCTGACCTGCAGCCAGGACGGTTCGTTGACCGGGTAGAGCCGGGCACCGCGCAGCGCGGTCAGGAACTGCTCGCCGCTCGGGTCCGCCGCCGCGTCCTTGTTGGTCTGCGTCGCGGACACCGTCGAGGGCAGCAGGTGGTAGCGCCCGGCGAACTCGTTGAGGTTCTTGTCCTCGTAGACGAACTCCAGGAAGTCGCCCGCCAGTTCGCGATTGTCCTCGTGCTTGAACGCCATCATCCAGTCGGCGACGCCGACCGACGGCGGAACCCGCCCTTCGCCCAGGGTGTCCGACACCGGCATGTTCAGGGTGCCGACCTTGATGCCCTTCGCCCTCGCCTCGTGGAGGAGCGAGGGGTAGCCGTTGAGCATGCCGACCTCACCGCGCAGGAAGGCGGCGAAGGCGTCCTGCCGGTTGAGCTCGGCCGGCGGGACCGGGCCGGTCAGGCCGGGCGCGACCAGCTTGTCCTTGATCCAGCGGAACGTCTGCGTGTTCTCCTCGGACGCGATGCTGTAGCCACCGCCGTCGTCGGCGTACCCCCCGCCGTTGCTCAGCTCCCAGATCAGGGCCTCGGCGTGCGCCTCCTCGGGGCCGAGCGGCAGCGCGTACGGGAAGCGCACGCCCTCGCTCTTCAGCGCCCGGGCCGCCTCCTCCAGATCCGACCACGTCTTCGGCGGCTTCGCCCCGGCCTTGTCGAACAGCTCCTCGTTGTAGAAGAGCAGTCGGCTGCTGGCCACGAAGGGCAGGCCGTAGAGGGTGTGGTTGACCGAACCCGCCTCCGCGAGCGGCGGCAGGAAGTTCGCCTCCGTCCTGATCGGCAGCAGCTCACTGGCGGCGTAGAGGCGGCCCTGCGCGGCGAAGTCGGAGTACGCGCCCATCAGGGCCACGTCCGGGGCGTTGCCCTCCTTGACCATGCGGGTGACCTCGCGGTCGACGTCGGCCCACGGGTAGAGCGTCACCTCGACCTTCTTGCCGGGGTGCGCGGCGGTGAAGGCGGTGGTCAGCTTGTCCCAGTACGCCTTGGAACTGGTCGACGGGCTGGTGCCGTACTCGGCGGCCACCAGGCGCAGCGTCGTCTTACCGTCGCCACCCCCGGACGAGCCGCAGCCGGTGACGAGGGAGCCCAGCAGTCCGAGTGCGGCCACGGAGGCGGTCGCGCCGAAGAATCTTGGTCGCACAGATGTTTCCTCTTGCTTTTTTGGACGGTGCGGCCGGAATTCTCCCCCGGGTCGGGAGGTATTGCGCCCCCTACTCAACGGTTGTAGCCATTGCTCCAACTGCGGCCGTTGCGACTGGTGTTTTCCCCTAGGGCGACGCGAAAAGCGACGCGCGTAGACCCTTCCGCGGTGTCCAACGCGACTCCCGTACGGAGCATTGACCGGGCCGCCACGGCCGGGGTCCGCGGAGCTGTGTCACAAGCGCGTGACGGGACCGTCCTGGGCGTGAGACGGCATGAACCGCCGGTCGGGAGTGGCACGTCTTCCCGATCGTCAACGCGCCGTACCGAGCACCTGGCGCCCTCGCAACTGTCGCCCCGGAAGGAACATCCGCGATGAATCGCCGTCTGCGCACCACTCTTGCCGCCACCGCCGCACTCAGTGCGGGCCTGTTGATGACAGCGTGCGAGGGCGGTGACACGTCGTCGGCGCGAGGCTCGTCGAAGCCGTCCGGCCAGGCCAGCCCGACGGCGTCCAGCGGCGGCGAGAGTGGGAACAAGGCCGGCGGAAGCAGCGGCTCCGGCGCTTCGAAGCCTTCCGGGGGCGGGACGGCGGGAAGCGGCTCAACGGCCGGCTCCGGTACGACCGGCGGCGACACGGCCGCGGACAAGAGCGGCTACGGGCAGAGCTGCGGCACCAACGACATCTCCTGGAGCGTGAGCTCCCAGTCCCAGGCAGGCGGCTACTTCCTGATCAAGGCGACGGCCAAGCCCGGCATCACCTGCGTCCTGCCCGCCGCGCTGCCGGTCGTGGCCTTCGGATCGGACGGAACGGCCGCCAAGCCCGCGGAGCAGTCCGTGGGTCAGGAGATCACGCTGCGCAAGGGGGTCGCCGCCTACGCCGGTGTGAACCCGAAGACCACCAAGGAGGATGGCGGCAAGGAGCTGACCAGCCTCATCGTCTCCGTCTCCAACGACGACCCGCACCCGGTGTCCCTGAACGTCGGCTCGTTCGTCGTCGACCAGCCGATCGTCACCAACTGGCACACCTCCGCCGCTGATGCCGTTCCCTTCTCGGACTGACCCGGCTCGTCGCGTTCCGGCGCACGGCCCGCGCAGGGCACTGCTTCAGCGCAGGTCGAGCAGCATCACGTCATGGAGGTCCGCGCCCGTCCCCCACGGCCGCGCCTCGCCGACCTTGCGGTATCCCCACGCCCGGTAGGCAGCCGAAGCCGCCTCGCTGCCCGGGTGGACGTTCAGCAGCACCCGCTCGGCCTCCACGCCGTCGAGCAGCGTCTCGTGCAGACGCCGCGCGACGCCCTGCCCGCGCCACGGACCGCGCACGGCGAGCTCCATCAGCCCGAAGGTGCGGCGCCCGTCCTCCCGTCGCATGTCGTCGGGCACGGGCTCGGTCAGTTCGTCCCACCAGCCCGTGTCGGGCGCGAGCGGGAAGCCGTACGCCATGCCGACCGGCTCGCCGTCCTCGGTACGGGCCAAGGCAGCGAGGAAGCCGTCCCGCCCGGCCTGGGAGGGGAAGCGCTGGAACGCGGCGGCGACGTCGTCCTCGGTCTCGTTGTAGGGAGGCTCGGCGAACGCCTCGGCATAGATCAGCCTGAACGCGCCCTCGGCCCGCGCTGCGGCTGATCCGTCCATGCGCTGTATGGCGATGGTCCCCTGCTGCGTCAGGTGCGAGAAGACATGCATGCGGCGATCTTGCCCACCGGTGGCCGACCCGGCCACCGGTTATCCGACCCGGGCCCGTCTCAGGGCGGCCCCGCGCCCTCACCTCACGCGGACGCCCGCGCCCCGGAAGCCCGCTCCTCCGCGAAGTGGTCGAACTCGCCCGCCACCGCGCCCTTCACGAAGGCGTCCCACCGCGCCCGGCTCGTCGTCACGACCGCGTCCCCGTCGCCCGCCGCACGCAGACGGACCTGGTCCCCGGGGCCGTACGACAGCTCGAACCCCGGTGCGGAGTCGCTACCAACCCTCAGGGCTCGGAGGAGCTCGCGGAAGTCGCCCGCCGTGGTGGTGACTATGGACCCGCTCGGGTCCGCGCTTTCCCTGATCTTGACGAGGCCGTCCGTTGTCGCGGTCACGTGGACGCACGAGTCGCCCTGGGCGCAGTAGGAGGACTTCTGCCAGGCGGTCGCGGTCATGCGCTTTCCCTTCACAGGCTGCGGCTGATGCTGTGGATGAGGTCGCGGCTGTCGGCCGCCGAAAGGGCGACCGCTTCAATGCGGTCGAACAGGGCCCGGTACTTCTCCAGTTGAGCCTCGGCATCGAGGAAGGCAAGCCCGTGCGACTGGTCGAGGTGAACGGTGTCCAGCTGCGGGACCGGCCCGTACGCGTAGTAGATCGACTGGCCGGAGCCAGGCACCGCACCGGCCTTGAACGGGACGACCTGGATAGTGATGTGGTCCCGCTCGCTCATGTCCAGCAGGTGCTGCAACTGGGCGCGAGCCACAGCGGGTCCACCGACCTCGATACGCAGCGCGGCCTCATGGATGAGTGCCTGGTACGGATGCGGCGCTGGTCCGTACAGGACGGCTTGGCGCTTGATCCGGAACGAGACGCGGTGCTCGATCTCCGGAGGCGGCATCTCCGGCACGGCCTGCCGGAAGATCTCCCGGGCGTGGTCGATGGTCTGGAGCAGCCCAGGAACGTGTGCGGTGATCGCGCCGCGCAGCCCGTGCGCGTGGTGCTCCAGCTCGGCGAGGTCGATGAGGTCGGTGGGCAGGATGCTCCGGTACTCCTCCCACCAGCCCTTGCGCCTGTCCTCGCTCATGCCCACGAGTGCCTCGACGAAGGCGTGGTTGCAACAGGAGTACGCCTGGGCCATGGCGCGGATGCGGTCGCCGCTGACGCCGAAGCGGGCCGTCTCCACATTGCTGAGCTGCCCCTGGCTGGTGCCGAGCAGGCGTGCCGCCTCGGTGGCCGTCAGACCGGCGCGTTCGCGTAGTTTGCGCAGCTCGGTGGCGACACGGGTGCGCCGTGCGGTAGGTGCGGACCGGCGGGCCATGCACCGCCCCCTCCCGGAATCCCAGTTCGTACGCTCACTCACACGAGCGGTTGTTCAAAGTACTTAGTGCGCTCTGTGCAAATACAACTTGCACAGAGCCTAGCCTCCTCACAGGAGCCACCAGGCACCAACCAACTCACCTCCGTGATCGGAGACTTCCATGGCAACCGTATCGCCGTCCTGGGCCTACACCCTCCACCTCCCGCACGATCCCCGCGCCCCGCGCGTGGCCCGTCACACCCTGCGTACCGTCCTCGCCGCGCACGGCATGGCCGGGCTCCTCGACACCGCCGAGCTCCTCGCGAGCGAGCTCGTGACGAACGCGCACCGGTACTCCGCCGAGCCCTACACCCTGCGCCTGCGCGCGCTCGAGGAGCCCGTACGGCTGAGGCTCAGCGTGTGGGACGCCAATCCGCACATCCCGGCGCCCTTCAGAGGGATCGCGCCCAGCCCCCGTGAGGACGACGAGCGCGGGCGCGGGCTGCACCTCGTGCAGAGCTGCGCCGACAACTGGGGCGCCTACGAGTTGCAGGGCGGGCTGCACGGGAGGCCCGGGAAGCTGCTCTGGGTGGAGTGCGGGCGATAGGGACCCGATAGGGAACGGGGCCGGGCGGGCAGGGATGGGGGCATGGCCCTGCTCGTCGGAACCTCGGGGTGGCAGTACAAGGACTGGCGCGGCGTCCTCTACCCCGACAAGCTGCCGCAGCGGCTGTGGCTGGAGGAGTACGCGCGCCACTTCGCCACCGTGGAGAACAACAACGCCTTCTACCGGCTGCCCAGCACGGAGGTCTTCGGCTCCTGGCGGGAGCGGACGCCGGAGGGCTTCGTCATGGCGGTCAAGGCCAGCCGGTACCTGACCCACATCAAGCGGCTGCGGGAGCCCGAGGAGCCGGTGGCGCGGCTCATGGGGCGGGCGGCGGGGCTCGGGGAGCGGATGGGGCCCGTGCTGGTGCAGCTGCCGCCGAACTTCCAGGCCGACGTCGAGGCGCTCGACGCCTGCCTGCGCTGCTTCCCCGGCGGCGTACGGGTGGCCGTCGAGCTGCGGCACGTGTCGTGGTGGCGGGACGAGCCCGCACTGCGGGCGGTACTGGAGCGGTACGGCGCCGCGCTGTGCTGGGCGGACCGGTGGTCCAGGCCCGTGACGCCGCTGTGGCGGACGGCGCCCTGGGGGTACGTACGCTTCCACGCCGGTCTCGCCGATCCGCCGCCGCGCTACGGGCGGCAGGCGCTCGCGTCGTGGGCGCGGCGCATCGCGGACGCCTGGACGGACGCGGAGGACGTGTACGTGTACTTCAACAACGACCCGGGCGGCGCTGCCGTCGTCGACGCGGCCAAGTTCGCGCGGGCGGCCGCCGCGCTGGGGCGCACGGTCAGTCGTACGCCCTCGGTGCTGTCAGCGGACCCTTCGGCGTAGGGCCGATGGGGTAACGGGGACCGGGGCCTTTGGCCGACGCCACGGCACACCGGCCCGCCGTAGCGTCGAGGCATGAAGATCGGAATTCTCGGAACAGGCCATGTCGGCAAGGCACTTGCCGCCGCGTGGGCGGCGGCGGGCCACGACATCGTGTTCGGCTCGCGACGGGCGGACGACACGGAGCTGCGGGCTGAACTGGCGACCGCGATCAACGGAAAGGTCGCGGTCATGGACCCGGCCGGGGCGGTCGCGGCCGCCGACGTGGTGGTCAACGCGACACCGGGCACGGCGTCCGTACCGCTGCTGGAGACGGTCGGGGCCCCGGCCCTCGCGGGCAAGGTGGTACTCGACGTGGCGGTCGGGTTCCGGGAGGACAACACCCTCTCCCACCCGGTGGAGAGCCTCGGCGAGGAGATCCAGCGGACCTTCCCGGAGGCCAGGGTCGTCAAGACGCTGTGCACGGTCGACGCGATAGTCATGGTCGCGCCCGGCTCGCTGGAGGGGCCGAGCACGGTCTTCCTCTCCGGTGACGACGCCGACGCCAAGCACACGGTCTCCGGGCTGCTGCACGACCTGGGCTGGCCCCCGGAGGCGCTGCTCGACCTCGGCGGCATCGACACCGCCCGGGGCCAGGAGCACTACAGCATGCTGTTCATCGCGCTCGCGGGCGCCCTGTCGTCGTACGGCTTCGGCATGAGGGTGGTCCTGCCTGGGAAGTCCTAGACCAGCGCGCCGGATTCGTCGTCATGCCCGAGGCGGATCCTCGGGCATGCCCTGGTCATCCTCCGGTCGGGAACCGGCCAGACCCGGCGATCTCAGGCAACGCGCCGACGCCACGCGGCCTCTTCCGGCTCGACAAGCCATCCCCCATGGAAGGACGCATGGTGCGTACGAGCCACGCGAGACGCGCGAGCCTCGCCATATCCGTCATCGGCGCCGTACTGGCGCCCGTCGCCCTCGCCGCGCCGGTGTTCGCGGCGGAGGCCCCGTCCCGGGCCGACCTGCGGGCGGACGTGAACCGGGACGGCCGGGTGGACGTCACCGGGGCGAGCGACAACGCCGGGGAGGACACCTGGACCGCCGCCCGGGGCGCGGTCGTCCTGCCGAACATCGACGACGACACCAAGCGCTGCGCGACCAGCGGGCCCGGCGGCAGGCCGCTGTCCGACGCCAAGCTCGCCGCCTGCAACGACGCCGCCGACACCGTCGTGAACGGCACCGCCGACGCCGCCGACCTCGCGCGCGTGCGGTCCGCGCCCATGCGGAAGGTGCCCAACGGCGCGACCGGCACCCTGAGCGTCGTCAGCGGCGCCAAGAACACCCGTGTCTTCGTCAAGCGCGGCACCGCCTGGGTTCGGGTGACGGCCACGACCCGGCTGACCGCGCCCGAGCTGCGCGCCGGTGTCGAGTTCGGCGTCGAGGCCACCGACGTGATCCGCGACAACACCCGCTGGGGCGGCCGCGCCGTCCTGCGCCTCACCGTCACCGCCGGCAAGAAGAGCACCTCGGACGACATCACGCTGCGCGTGGCGCCGCTGCTCACCCACCATCACCTCCAAAGCGCCCAGCAGGTGATGGTCACCAAGGTCCCCGGCAGGGACCCGTTCGCGCGCAGCCAGCAGGCCTTCGTGGCGGGGCTGGCCAAGGAGGCGAAGGCGGCCGGGATCACGAAGCCGCTCGTCACCTTCGACAAGTACCAGGACATCTGGGCCCAGGACTTCGTCGAGCCGGGATACGTCAGCATGACCGGGCCCGACGGGCGGCGCCAGGTCATCCGCGTGATGCTGCGCTCCGCCCAGCCGGACCGCGAGTCCGGGCGCGAGCTGTTCGAGAAGCTGCGGGGCGACGGCGTCGGCGTCGTCCAGGTGTCGGGGGTCCGCGACTCGGAGGAGTGGACCCTCAACTCCATGGGGAACCTGGAGACCATTCCGCCGTACGCGCACGGCGGGCGCTCCTTCCCGGCCGGGCGCATCATCATGGGCGAGCGCAAGGACGACGGCTCCAAGCCGGCCGTCGCCATGCGCACGCTGTTGACGTCGCAGGGCTTCCAGGATCCGCTGTTGCTGGACACGTCGTGGCTGCACGTGGGCCACGTCGACGAGTTCGTGCAGTTCCTCCCGGCGCCGGGCACCGCGCGCGGCTGGACCATCGCCGTCGCCGACCCCGAGGCGGGGCTGAAGCTGCTGCGCGACGCGCGGGACGCCGGGCACGGCAAGACCCGGATGTTCTCGGTGCCGGGGAGCCCGGACCTGCCCGCGCCGAAGGAGACCATCGAGCAGGCGCTCGCCTCCAAGTGGCTGGTGGCCGACAACACGATGGCCGCGCGGCGCATCGCGGCGAACCTGGAGACGCTCAAGCGCGAGACCGGCGTCACCGACGCCGAGGTCGTCCGCGTCCCCGCGCTCTACACGCGCGGCACGGAGGCGGAGGCCACGGAGGAGGGCGAGCGCGGCGAGCGCGTGCCGCGCCTGAAGCGGCTGGGCGCGGGCGAGGTGCCCGACGCGGTCGACGAGTACGGCCAGCAGAAGCGCATCCCCCGCGAGGGGCGGCCCGGGGGCGAGCGCGCCGCGGGCCCCGGCGGCCAGGAGACCGTCATGACCAGCGCGTACGTCCCCGGCGCCGTCAACGGCGTGCTCCTCGGGCGTGACCGGTACCTGGCCCCGAAGCAGTGGGGCCCGGTCATCGGCGGCAAGGACGTCTTCACGGACGCCGTCACCGCCGCGTACACCCGCGCCGGGCTGAAGGTGTCGTACATCGACGACTGGGACACCTACCACCTCGGCATGGGCGAGGTGCACTGCGGCACCAACACGCTGCGGGACGCCTCCGGGGCGTGGTGGAAGCAGTGAACGAGGCGTGACCCGGGACGCGGGAGGGGGTCCGACGGCCTCCTCCCGTGTCGTCTCGGAGCGGCTAGCCGCGGCCGGTGGGTGCGCCCTCGGGCGGCTCGCCGGCGAAGGTGTAGTCGGACATCTCGCCGTACGACGCCTCGAAGGACAGCCCGAAGGCGTCCGACTCGCCGGTGGTGCGGCCCAGGGTGAACTCGGGGGCGAATCCGAACATCGCGTTCTTCATCGTCGTGGGCGTGCCGTCGGGCCCCCGCAGCGGCTCGAAGCCGATGCGGGTCTTGCCCTCGACCTCCAGCCGGGGGGTGTCCCCGTCCGACAGGGAGATGGCCGCCCGTTCGACGCCGAGGTACTCGCCGTAGAACTGCGAGAGCTCGCCGAAGGCGCCCCCTTCCCGGCCGGACAGGATGCGGTCGAGCGCGTCGGCCTGCGCGTCGCTCGCGCCCGAGTCGACCACCACGCCGACCTTCCAGTCGCCGGCGGTCAGGTGGGAGGGGAATTCGTTGTAGAAGGCGAAGTCCACCCCGGACAGGTCCACGTCGTCCAGACGCCCGTCGGCCACGTGGAAGACGGCGCAGCCGACGCAGCGCTCGCGCCCTTCCGCGTCGCGCGGCGGGGCGTCGACGGGACACCCGCACAGGATCGCGCACGAGCAACCAGCCAGGTAGTTGCCCGAAATGCTCCAGGTCATGACTGCTCCTGATGCTGGCTGGGCTTCCTGTCTTCCAGGCTAGTCCCGGAGGGAAGAACCGCGGGTCGGCCCTCCTGAAGGGCACGCCATCAGCAGCGCCACGTCATCGTGGTCCCCCGGGTGCCGCAGCTCCCGCAGCAGCCGGTCGCAGGACTCCTCCAGCGACCGGTCCCCCAGGGTGGCGAGCAGCGCCAGCAGGGCGTCCAGGCGTACGTCGATGTCGTGCTCCCGCGTCTCGATCAGCCCGTCGGTGTAGAGGACCAGCCGGTCGCCGGGCTCCAGGTCCACCGTGACCTCCCGGAACGGGATGCCGCCGACGCCCAGCGGGGGCGCGGTGGGCAGGTCGAGCAGCACGGGGGTGTGCCCACCGCGCACCACCACCGGCGGGAGGTGGCCCGCCGTGCACAGGCGGCACTCCGCCCGGTGCGGGTCGTACACCGCGTACACGCAGGTCGCGAGGGACGGCTCCATGCCGGCGGTGATCTCGTCCAGGTGCCGCAGCACCTCGGCCGGTTCCAGGTCCAGCCGGGCCAGCGTCTGCGTCGCCGTGCGCAGCCGGCCCATGCTGGTCGCGGCGTTGATGCCGCTGCCCATGACGTCGCCCACCACCAGGGCCGTGCGCTCGTCGGACAGCGGGATGATGTCGAACCAGTCGCCGCCGACCTCGCTGCGCGCCCCGGCCGGCTGGTAGCGGGAGGCGACCTCCAGGCCGACGAGGTCGCGGGGCGTCTCCGGCAGCATGCTGCGCTGGAGCGTCAGCGCGGTCTCCCGCTGCTGCCGGTACAGGCGGGCGTTGTCGATGCACACCGCCGCGCGGGCGGCCAGCTCGCACGCGAGCAGCGTGTCGTCCTCGCTGAACGGCACCGGGTTGCGGGCCCGCTTGAGGTCGAGCGCGCCCAGCACCTCGCCGCGCGCGATCAGCGGCACCGCCAGGTACGAGTGGACGCCCGCCTCGGCCAGCAGGTCCGCCGCCCGGCGGTCCCGGGCCACGCACGACAGCGTCCGCTCGTCCAGCTGCGCCTCGCGGACCGGGCGGGCGGTGCGTACGCAGCGGGTGACGAGCCGGTCGGCGCCGTAGCGTGCCAGCTCGCCCGGCGGGTCCGCCGCCTCCACAGCGGGCGTCGGGTACGCCGCCGAGACCGCCAGCGCCCGGAAGACCGCCGGGCCGTCCTCGTCGGCCATGGCCGACATCCGGTTCGGGCGGCCCTCCAGCACCGTGTCCAGGACGTCGACGGCGGCGATGTCCGCGAGCTCCGGCACGGCGACGTCCGCCAGCTCGCGCGCGGTCTGCTCCAGGTCGAGCGTGGTGCCGATCCGTACGGACGCGTCCGCGACCACGGCCAGCCGGTCCCGCGCCCGCTCCGCCTCGGCGGTGGCCCGGTACCGGTCCGTCACGTCGACCACCGAGATCGCCAGGCCGATGGCCCGGCCCGCCACGTCCTCCAGCCGGTACATCGACACCGACCAGGCGTGGTCGTGGTCCGGGTCGGCCGGCGCCCGCCCCACCACCTGCCGGTCCAGCAGCGGTACGCCTGTCTCCAGCACGCGCCGCATCGCCGCCTCCGTGCGGTCGGCGTCGAGGTACGGCAGCACCTCGCCGACCGTGCGGCCCAGGTGCTCCTCGGAGCTCAGGCCGTCGATCCGCTCCAGCGCGGCGTTGACCGCCACGTACCGCAGGTCGGGGCCGAGGACCGCGAGCCCGATCGGCGACTGGTCCACCAGCCGCACCGACAGCGCCAGGTCCCGCTCCACCTGGCGCAGCTTCTCCCGGTCGGTGGCGAGCCCGAGGGCGTAGAAGTCCCCGAGGTCGTCCAGGAGCCGCATGTTGCGGAACTCCAGCCGCCGCTGGGTGCCGTCCTTGCGCCGTACGGGGAAGACGCCCGCCCAGCTCTGGCCCGTCGTCATCACCTGTTCGAAGAGGCGCAGCACCAGCTCGAAGTGCTCCTCTGCGACCAGCAGCCGCGCCGCGTACTTGCCCAGCGCCTCGTGCGCGCTGTACCCGACCAGCTGCTCCGCCTGCGGGGACCACAGGACGATGCGCCCGTCCGCGTCGATGACGATCGCCGCCACGCCGAGCACGTCGAGCAGGCCGCCGGCCGGCGAAGGTCCCACCTCCGCGCCGTCGACCGCTTCCCGCTCGGCCCGCAGCCCACCATCCGCACCGCCCATGCCACCCATCGTCCCTCCACAACGGCGGCACCCGCAGCCGGTGCGCCGCCGCCCGGCGGGCATCCGGCTCACCCGGTCAGGCGAGGAGCTCCAGCGCCTCCTCCCATCGGAAGCCCCCGGCGGCGGCGCTGCCCTCCCCGATCCGCACGCCCATCCCGCGCAGCCGCTCCAGGCTCTGCCGGTACGCCGGGTGGGCGGTCAGCTCCGCGCTCACACACGGCACGACGGCGGTGGGCACGCCCGCGCCGTACGCCTCGCACAGGGTGCCCAGCGCCAGCGTGTCGGCGATGCCCGCCGCCCACTTGTTGATCGTGTTGAACGTCGCCGGGGCGACGGCCATGGCGTCGGCGGGCGGCAGCGGCCGCGGGTCCCCGGGGCGGCGCCAGGCCGACCGGATCGGGTAGCCCGTCTGCGCCTCGATCGACGGTACGTCGAGGAAGGGCACGGCGTGCGGCGTGGCGATGACACCGACGTCCCAGCCGCCGTGCCGGGCGGCGGCTATCAGCCTGCGGACGTCGCCGGCGATGCCGGCGGCACACACGACGACGTACAGGAAGGGCTTCTCGCTCATGGGGGCTGTCACGGAAGCCAGTGTGCCGGGTGCCGCCCAGCGGTCAGGCGCCCGCCGTGGCCGCCCGGGGGAAGTACTCCGTGAACGGGTCCGGCGCCACGCCCATCACCTCCCCGAAGGGGGTCGCGAGGTGGTGGATGAGCACGGCGAGGAAGATTGTCAGCCCCACCATGCCCATCAGCATCACCAGATGGCTCCAGGTGCGGCCCACCCCGTAGAAGAACACGATGCAGAACGAGAGCACCGCCCCCACCGCGAGCCCCGCCCACAGCAGCGGCGACAGCGAGTCCCCGGCGGCCGACTCCCGGCCCCGGCGCGCCTCGTCCAGCACGCTGAGCTGACCGAGCATCTCCAGGGCCGTCACCTCCTGCGCCGGGGTCGCGTCGGGCGGCGCCTCCGACACCGCGCGCAGCTGCTGCAGCAGGGCCCAGCCCTCGTCCCCCAGCGGCTGCTGCGCCTCCAGGCGCGGCCACTCGTCCTGGACCACGTGGACGGCGTACCGCTCGGCCGTGATCTCGATCCGCTTCTGCTGCGCCGGGGGCATGCCGTCCGCCAGCATCGTCATCTGATGCAGCGCGCCCGCCTCGGTGGACGTGTTCGACCCGGCGTCGCCCCGCAGCTCCCATACGGAGACGAGGGCGAGTCCGAGCAGCAGCGCGTAGAGGAGGGCGATCATCATGGAGAGGTACTCGACGACGTCCCCGCCGTCCTCCTCGCCGTCGACGGCGGGCCGGTAGTGGTGCCAGAGGACGACCCCGCCGGCGGCGAGGAGGGCGCCGAACAGCCCGACGGCCAGCGTGCTCACCACATGGTTCATAGGGCTTCCTCGGTTTCTTCGGTTTCCTCGCTCGCTCTCACAGGCGCCGGCCCGCCATCACGGCGACGATCGCCACGGGCAGGAAGAGCAGGAACAGGAACACGGCGAGGCTCGTCTCCTCGTCCTCGGCCAGCAGCGCCCCGGCGCGCGCGATGAGCCCCCGCTCGGTGGACGGCTGGGTCCGCTGCCCCGGAGGCTGTCGCTGCTCCTGTTGCTGGTTCTGTTGCTGGTCCTGTTGCTGGTCCTGTTGCTGGTCCGCCTGCTGTTGTTGCTGCTGCTGTTGTTGTTGCTGTTGTTGCTGCTGCTGTTGCTGTTGCTGTTGTTGCTGCTGCTGTTGTTGCTGCTGCTGTTGCTGTTGCTGTTGTTGCTGCTGCTGTTGCTGTTCTGCCTGTTGTTGCTGCTGTTGCTGCTGTTGCTGTGTGAGGCCGGGCGGGACCGCTGCTCCCGGTGGTACGGCCGCACCGGGCGGGACCGCTGCTCCCGGCGGTACGGCCGCGCCGGGCGGAACCGCCGCACCCGGAGGTACCGCCGCGCCGGGCGGCACCGCTGCCCCCGGCGGTACGGCTCCGGGGGCGACGGCGGTTCCGGGCGGTACGGCCGCGCCGGGCGGCACCGCTGCCCCCGGCGGGACGGCTGCCCCAGGCGGAACCGCCGCACCTGGAGGGACCGCCGCACCCGGTGGCACGGCCGCACCCGGAGGTACGGCCGCACCTGGTGGCACGGCCGCTCCCGGTGCGGCAGCCGCCGCCTCGCCGGGTACCGCAGCGGCTCCCGGCACAGCGGCACCCGCGCCCGCAGCACCCGCACCCGCAGCACCTGCAGCCCCGGCGCCCGCAGCACCCGCACCCGCAGCGCCCGCAGCCCCCGCCCCCGCGCCCTCGCCCGCAGCCGCAGCCGCAGCCGCAGCGGCGAGTGCGGCCGCTCCGAAGCCCGCGCCCGTGGCAGCGGCGGCACCGGCGGCGGCGCCCGTCGCACCGGCGAGGGCACCGACCCCCGTGCCGGCGGCCGCCACCACGCCCGCGGCCGCCCCGGCCCCGCCAGCGGCAGCCCCCGGCACAGCCGGAACACCCGCCGCACCCGCCACCCCCGGCACCAGCCCCGCGATTCCCGGCGGCAGCAGTACCCCCGGCGGCAGCGGCGGCGCTCCCGGCACCGGAACCGGCACCACACCAGGAGGCAGAGGCACCCCGGGCACTCCAGGCACCCCAGGCACCCCCGGAACACCGGGAACCCCCGGCACCCCAGGCGCTCCCGGAGCAGGCCCCGGCGGACCCGGCACACCCGGCGGACCCGGCGCGGGCGGGACCGGGCGGGGCCGGGGGGCCCGTACCGTGAACGGAGCCACCGCACGGGCCACCAGCGTCGGCGGCGGGACCGGCCGCTCGCACGTCGGGCCCAGCGTGAACAGCCGGTCGCTGCCCCGCACCTCGGGCGCGCTCCGGTACGTACCGGGCCGCAGCCCCTCCAGCCGCGCCACGCACACCGCGACGCCCCCCGGCGGCAGCGTCTCCGGCAGGGCAGGGCGGCCCCCGCAGCTCACCGGCGGGTTGCCGAGCGCCGCGTCGGTGAGGCGGGCGCCGTACACGGTCCGGTTGCCGGGGTTCGTGATGGTGTAGCGGACGACCGCGCCCGGTGGCCCCGTACCCGTGTCCCGTACCGCGACGCCGACGGCGAGGGTCAGCGCCCCGCCGACCCCCTGGTAGGCGGCCGCGGCGGACGCCTCGACGCGCATCCCCACCGACGGCACCTGCGCGCGGGCGCGCACGGTGGAGGCGTGCCGCCCCGGCAGGGCCGGCACGCGCGAGATGCAGGTGACGGACGTCAGCCCGCGCATCCAGAAGCCCTGCCCGCCCGGACAGCGGACCGCGCCCGCCGGTACGGCGGGGTCGTGGACGGTCACCCGGTGCAGGTCGGCACCGGAGCGGTTGGTCACCCGGTACCGCTTGACCACCACGTGGCCGACCCGGATGCCGATGCGCTCCGCCTCCGGCACCGGGTGCTTGTTGACGGTCACCGACAGCGTGAGGGCGTGCTTGCCCACCCCGTCCGCGGCCGCCCGCGGGGGCCGCGACGCCAGGGGCCACCCGCTCGCGTGCGCCACCAGGAGCAGGGCTCCGGCCGCGAACAGCAGCGGTCTGGCGCGCGTGGTGGGTCTGGGCCGGGCGGCGTCCGTCACGGCATCAGCGTTCGTCATATGCCGGAGCCCCGAAAGCGGGGCGGCCCCGGGTTGCGCTGTTCGTGCGGCCGGTGCACCGCGATGGACCAGCACGACCGGCACCGGCAACGGCTCGGTACGGCGACCTTGCTGACCGACCCTCATCTCCCGGGTCGGTACCCTGCTCCCAGGGTCGATCGGGTTTGATCGGGATAGAGGTTGGTGCGCACGTGCTGGTGGCGGATCGGTACCGGTTGGAGTCAGCCATCGGCCGTGGCGCAATGGGCGAGGTCTGGCGGGCCACGGACGAGGTGCTCGGCAGGCCGGTGGCCGTCAAGCTGATGCTCGGGGACGACGCCGACTCGCAGGCGGCGGCCCGCTTCCGGCTGGAGGGCCAGACGGCGGCCCGGCTCAGCCACCCCCATGTGGTCGCCGTCTTCGACTTCGGGGCCTGGGAAGGCCGCTTCTATCTGGTGATGGAGTACGTCGAGGGCCGCAGCCTCGCGCAGGAGCTGGCCGCCGAGGGCCGGCTGCGGGCGCCGCGCGTGGCGGCCATCGCCGCGCAGACGGCGGCGGGCCTGGCCGTTGCGCACCGGCAGGGCATCGTCCACCGGGACATCAAGCCCGGCAACCTGATGTCCGACGTGGACGGCACGGTCAAGCTCGGCGACTTCGGCATCGCCCGGTTCGTCGACGACCCGGCGGCCGCGCTCACGACGGCGGGGCAGATCGTCGGCACGAGCCTCTACCTGGCTCCGGAGCGGGCGCTGGGGCGCCCGGCGGGCCCGGCGTCCGACGTGTACTCGCTGGGCTGCGTCCTCTACCAGCTGGTGACGGGCCGCCCGCCGTTCCAGGCGGACACGGCCACCGCCACGCTCTACCAGCACATCGACACGCCCCCGGTGCCGCCGCGCGGGCTGGGCGCGGACGTGCCGCCCGCCTTCGAGGCGTACCTGCTGGGGATGCTGGCCAAGCAGCCGGAGGAGCGGCCCTCGGCGCAACAGGTCGCGGACTGGTTCGGCTCGGGCGCCTGGCAGGTCCGCGCGCAGCCGATGCCCGCGCCCGCGCCGATGCCGGGACCGGCTCCCGCCCCGGCGCGGGGACCGGCACCGGGACGTGCGCAGAGACCCGCGCCCATGCCGGCGCCCCTGCCCGCGTCCTCCCCCATGCCGGCTCCGGCCCCTGCCGCGGCGCAGGCGCCGACCACGTACGCGCTGCCCAGGAACAGCCCCGGCGGTGGTCGGGGGCGCCGGGCCGCGCCCGCGCCGCAGCGGCTCGGCGAGGCGCGGGCGTTCGTCAGCCGGCGGCCCCGGGTGGCGAGCGCCATCGCGGGCGCGGTGGCGTTCGTCGCGGCCGTCCTGGCCGGCATGGCGCTGTTCTCGCCCGACGACAGCTCCGGCGGTACGACCCCGGGCCAGGTGACGATGACACCCGGCGCGCCGGAAGCCGGCGCCGCGGAGGACTGACCCCGGGCCGGGTGCACGGACCGGCTGCACGGACCGGCTGCACGGTCCGGCTGCACGGTCCGGTGTGTCAGGAGACCTCGGTCATCCGCGGCATCTCGCCTTCGGTCCGCTCCATGTCGATGACGGAGAACGCCGCGCCCTGCGGGTCGGTCAGCGACGCGAACCGCCCGAACGGCGTGTCCATCGGCCCCCACCGCAGCACCCCGCCGCGCGCGGTCGCCTTCTCCACCGTCGCGTCGCAGTCGTCGACGGCGAAGTACACGTTGATGTACGGCGGGACCTCCGGCGGGAAGTCGCTCGTCATCCGCATCCGGCCGAGCACGGTGTCGTCGCCGACGTCGAAGACGACGAAGTCGATCTCCTCGGGCGCCTCCATCCTCTTGACCCGGTACGGGAAGACGGAGGCGAAGAAGGCGTCGGCCTTCTCCGGATCGCGCGTGAAGACCTCCGCCCAGCAGTACGCGCCGCGCACGCCCCGCGCGGCGAAGCCCTCGTGGACGCCCGCCTGCCAGACGCCGAAGACGACGCCGCCGGGGTCGCGGGCCAGCACCATCGTGCCGAAGTCGCCCACCTCCATCGGCCCCATCAGCACCTCGCCGCCGCTGTCGCGGATCTTGCGCGCGGTGGCCTCGGCGTCCGGCGACGCGAAGTACAGGCACCACGCCGACGGGGCCGGCTGGCCCTCCTGCCCCGGCATGGGCGGTACGACGGCGGCGACGGCCTTCCCGTCCGCGTACGCCTCCGTGTAGTTGCCGAACTCCGACGACGCCTCGGCGAACGTCCAGCCCAGCACGTCACCGTAGAAACTCTTCGCGCCCTCCAGGTCGGTGAACATCGCGTCCGCCCAGCAGGGGGTGCCTTCAGGTAGTACCGCCATGGTCTTGGTCTCTCTCCGGCTCGACACCTCGAACGTGGTCCCTTTTGTCACGCTAACGAGGCATCCGCCGGGCCGCGCGCCGGGGCGGAAGGTAAACGGCCGCTAATTGTCCGCCGGGGCGCCTGTCCTCCGCGCATGACGAGGTGTCATAATGCCGAGGTAGCCCTTCGTGCATCCCCCGTCGCGAAGGGCTACATCCTTGTACCGGGCACATTCCCCCGGTCCCGGCGACGCGCGCAGCGGTCAACACGGGCAAGGGACTCCCCTCGCGGCCCCCCGCCCGTGTTTTTTCGAGTTAACAGTGACGTAGAGTGCTTGCGCAAGTCCGAATCCGACGCGGAAGCAAGATGCTCCACTTTGTCGCTGATGCAAAGACGCCAACGTTCCGGGTCGGTTACAGTACGAGCCCGTTGACCGCACTCGACTATCGCGCAACGTGGGGACCCGGATGACCAACGGCGAAGAACGCACGCCCGAGCTACGGACGTTGCAGCAGAAGGTCGAGTACATGGTCGAGAAGACCTTCCCCGGCCAGAAGGTCTCGGGGCGCTTCTTCGCGGACCTCGTCAAACAGCGCGGCGGTTCCCTGTCGCACAGTTACTTCTCCAACATCCTGGCCGGGAAGGTCACTCACCCCTCCGAGGACATCCTCAAGGCCCTGGGCCTCGGCTTCGGCGTGGACTGGCGCTTCTTCAAGGACGAGTCCGAGGTCGTGGACGACGTCGTCGCCGGACTGCAGTTCCTCGCCAAGCGCCGCACCGGCGAGATCAGCGGCGTGGCGGCGCGCGGCAACGACGAGGACGGAATCCCGGCGGAACTCCTGGAGTTCGCGCTCTCCCTCCTGGAGGAGACGAAGAAGAAGGAGGACGGGGGCGACGAGCCGGGCCGGTAAACTCGCCGACCGCATGTCACACGCACGCGTGACCCCGGCGCGTGGACAGTCGGACGGACGTAAGAGGCAGCATCCATGTCCCTGCGCAAACTGCGCAAAGAGTGCGAAGCCGGTCTGGCGGACCTGCCCATTCCCGCCCCCTTCACCATCGAGGCGCTCGTCGCCAACATGGAGGCGGCCCGGGGCCGCACCATCGTGCTGCGCGAACTGCCCGACCGCCTCGCCCGCGTCAACGCCGCCTGCGGGCTGCGCCTCACCTCCGGGAACACCAGCTTCGTCCTCTACCGCCGCCGCCCCACCGCGTACCAGACGCAACACGTCATCCTGCACGAGCTGTGCCACGAGTGGTTCGACCACGGCACCACCCTCGACGCCGAGCAGCTGCGCCGTCTCCTCCCCGTCTTCGACACGTCGCTGATCGCGCGCGTCCTCGACGCGGGCGCCACCGTGCAGGCGCGCGCGCAGTACGACACCCATGACGAGCGGGTGGCCGAGTTCGGCGCCTCGCTCATCCCCCGCATGGCGCGGGACGTGACGAGCGACGACATGGTGGGGCGCCTCGCGAACTCGCTCTCCCGGCCCGTCGCCCACCGGCGGCGCGGCCTCTTCCGCCGTACCCCCCGCACCCCCAAGAAGGACTCGCCGTGAAGGACCCGTCGTGAAGGACTCCTCGTGACCGCCCTCGACATCGCCGGCTACCTCATAGCCGGGCTGATGACCGCCGTCGCGCTGTGGCGCATGCCCGCCGCCCTGTGGGGCGACGAGGAGGACAAGCGCCGCCGCGCCCTGTGGGGGTGCTACGCCGGGTTCGCCGCCGCCCTGTGGACCAAGACCCACGCCGTACGCATCGGCCTGAACAACAGCCCGGTCGTCGACCTCGCCGTCCTCATCAAGCACTACACGGCGACCATCGCGATCCTCGCCATCCTCAGCTACATCGTCGCCATCTACGGCCACTACCCGGAGGGCGGGGCCGTGCCGCGGCACGTGCGGTTCGCGCGGATGGTGCAGCACGTGGCGGCGAAGGCGTCCGTCGCCACGCTGGTCCTGCTGACCGTGCTCTTCTTCACCGTCGTGGACCGGTCCGTCCCCTCCGACCGCTTCGTCTCCGACCACGCCGGGCAGTGGGGCGCCACGCTCTACATGAGCGTCTTCTACCTCTACCTGGGCGCGGCGTCCGCCGTCTGCGCGTACCAGTGGGCCCTGGCGACCGCGGGCGCCACGCTGCGCCATCTGCGGGTCGGGCTCGGCATGATGACGTTCGCCATGTTCATCGGCGTCGGCTACACCGTCAGCCGGACGCTGTTCCTGTGGATCAGCGTCGTCGAGCAGCCGAGCCACACCTTCGCGCAGACCTTCGACAAGGTGACGGAGCTCGCGCAGGTCGTGCTCTTCGCCTTCTTCGCGGTCGGCGCGTCCATCCCCGCGTTCAGCAAGGGGTGGCGGCGCGTGAAGCTGTGGCGGGCGCAGGCGAGACTGCACCCGCTGTGGCGGGAGTTGATGGTCGCCTTCCCCGACCAGCCCTTCGAACCGCCGGCCTCGCTCGCGCGCGAGCTGACCCGCTTCGGCACCCCGTCCGACCTGCGGGTGGACCGCTGGGCCGCCGACATCGCGGACGCCGTGGAGAAGCTGCGGCACTACGTCCCCGACGGCCTGGTCGACGCGGCGCGCGACGCGGCGGGCGGTGAGCCGGGCCCGCTGGCGGACGCGTACTGGATCAAGGCGGCCCTCGCCGCGAAGGCGGGCGGCGCGCCCGCCGGGAAGGCCGCGGCCATCGAGGCGAAGCACGCCGCCGACCAGGACGACGAGGTGGCGTGGCTGGTGTGCGTCGCGGCGGCGTACCGGACGGTCGACGGGCAGCGGGCGGCCCGGCTCCTGGAACCGGCGGGGGAGCGCGCGTGAGCACGACGGAACCGATCGAGCGGCAGGCGGTGGCCCGTACCGTCACGGACGTCCTCCAGCCTCGCAACGTCCTGCTGGTCGGCATGACGGCCATCGGCTACGCGTCCGCGGGCCACTGGAGCGGCCTGCTGTGGGGCCTGCTCGGCGCCCTCTGCGCGGGCCTGGTCCCGGCCGGGTACATCGAGTGGGAGCGGGGGCGCGGCACCTGGGGCGACCGGCACGTCGTCGACCGGACCAAGCGGGCGCCGATCTTCTTCGTGATCCTCGGCTCCATCGGAGCCGGTTCGCTGATCATGACGGTGGGCCACGCGCCGACCGGCATCCTCGTCGCGATGCTGGCGCTGTGGGCGATGACGGTGGGCCTGCTGGCGGTCAACACCGTCTGGAAGATCTCCGTCGACTCCGCCGTCGCCTCGGCGGTCGTGGCCCTGCTCTCCGCGGTCCACTCCCCCTGGTGGCTTCTGGCCTACGCCCTGACGACCGCCGTGTGCTGGTCCCGCGTGGCGCTGGGGTACCACACGGTCGCCCAGACCGTGGCGGGCGCGAGCCTGGGCGCGGCGACGGCGGCGGCGTTCCCGCTGGTCTGAGCCCTACACGGAGGTTCGGCGCATGCGCCGCGGGCAGGTCGCGCAGACCTCCTCGGGCCGCACCGTGTACAGCAGGCAGCAGCTCACCCGGGTGCGCGTCGGCTCGCCGCCCGCCTCCGGGGCCGGGTCCGGCCGGAAGGCGGCCGCGCCGGGGAGCGGGGCCGTGCCGCCGGGGAGCAGGGCGTCGGCGGCGCGCGCCGCGGCCCAGGGGTCGCCGAGCCCGCGCCCCAGGTGCCACAGGCCCTGCGCCAGCGCGTCGGTGACCAGGGCCCACATGCCGCGCTCGCCGCGCCGCACGAGCGGCTGGAACGCCTCCAGCACCGGGGCCAGGTGCGCGGCCACCGCCGCGCGCAGCTCGGCCTCCAGGACGGCCCCGGCCGAGGCGGCGACGGTCTCCGTCCCCGGCGCCACCACGAGCCGGCGCGTCCGCCAGCCGTACGTCACGCCGTCGGCCGCCAGGAGCGGCACCCGGCGCTCCAGGTACCAGGGGCCGCTCATGGCGAGCGCGGCGGTGAAGGCGTACCGGTGCAGCACCCAGGTGGGCGCGACGTCGGGGCGGGGCCGTACGCCGTAGGTCTCGCGGATGCGCCGCTCCTCGGCCGCGACGAGGGTCGCCACGGCGTCGGGGTCCTCGGCGAGCCGCCGGGCGCGGACCCAGTCGCCGCCCGGGCCGGGCCGCTCGGCGACCTCCATCCGCAGGTACGGCGAGGCGGCGGCCATCCGGCGGTACGCGTCGGCGACCGGGGCCAGGGCGAGGCGCTGCGGCAGTACGGCGGTGGCGGGCATACGCGTCCTCGGGCGGGCAGACGGACACAAGCAGGCGGCCGGAGTTAGGCAAGCCTTGCCTCATTTTTACCAGGCGTCACACGAGTGCGCGCGCCGAACGCCCCACAGCGGCGGTCACCGCACCAGCGCCGCCCCCGCGAACGCCGCCGCCAGGCCCGCCGCCACGCTCGCCGCCACGTTGACGACCGCGTACCCCTTCGCGCCCGTCTCGGCCAGCCGGAGCGTCTCGTACGAGAAGGTCGAGTACGTCGTCAGCGCCCCGCACAGCCCCGTCCCCAGCAGCAGCTGCACCTGGGACGCGGCGCCGGTCAGCAGCCCGAGGACCAGGCAGCCGGTCACGTTGGCCGCGAAGGTGCCCCAGGGGAAGACCGCGTCGTGGCGGGCGCGCACGGCCCGGTCGGTCAGGTACCGCAGCGGCGCGCCGACGGCGCCGCCGACGATCACGAGAAGCCAGTTCACGGCGCCGCCCTCCGCGCCGGGGCCCTCCGCGCCAGCGCCCCGAGCGTCAGCCGGGCCGCCGACCAGACCGCCGCGAGCGCCACCAGCACCGTCGCCCCCAGGTAGGACAGCGCGGTCGCGGTCTCGCCGCGCCGCAGCAGCCGCTCGACGTCCACGGCGTACGTCGAGAACGTCGTGAACCCGCCCAGCACGCCCGTACCGAGGAACGGCCGCACCAGCCGGTACGCCGGGACGCCGCCCTCCGTGATCACCACCATCAGGACACCGATGAGCGCGCAGCCCACGCCGTTGACCCCCAGCGTGGCCCACGGGAAGCCGCCCGGCGGCGTCGGCCACGCCAGCGACACCCCGTACCGGGCGGCGGCCCCCAGCGCGCCGCCGGCCGCCACCGCTCCGACGACGGCGAGCTCCTCACCTCGTACGACACCCATGCCCCCAGGGTGTCAGGAGGTCACCGGCTGCCGGAGCTCAGCACCTCTTCCAGGAACGCGTCCAGCTCGACGTGCTCCTCACCCGCCGGCACGGCCGCGTACGTCCGGTCCAGGAAGCCGCGCAGCGACGGCGCCCACACGGTGAACACCGCGCTGTGCATCAGCTCGATGCACAGCTCCTCGCGCGTGCCGTTCACCTCCGGCCACACGCGTACGTCCCCTTCGCCGACCGCCCCGCCGCGCACGCCCTCCAGCGCGTCGCGCAGCATGTCGCGGTCGAGGCGCCACTCGGCGTAGGTCCAGCCGCCGTGCGTGAAATTCACGGTGACGGCGTAGGGATCCTGGGGGTCGTACGCCATGTGTGCCAGTACGGGGATCTCCTGGCCCGTCTGCGGGAGCAGCCGCATGAAGACCTTGTCGCGCAGGACCGCGTCCGCTTGCATGTCGTCCCTCCGGGAGAGCTCGTCCGGTCGGCTGGGTGCCCGGTCGGTTCGGTGCCGGCCGGGTCCGTACCGGTCGGTTGGGTGCCGGTCGGTTGGGTGCCCGAGCTTTCCCAGTGCCCGCCCAGCGTCGATTGATGCGGCCGGGTCACGCTGTCGTCCGTACGGCGCACTCGCCCTGCGGGGCTGACGGCAGCTTTTTAACGTGACTGAATGATCGTCAGCTCGCTCGCGGCCGCCGCCCTCTACCTGGGGCCTTCCCTGCTTCCGGCCCTGCCGCCCTCCGCGCCGCCGTTCCCGGTGGAGCCCGTCCCGCCGCGCCCCGCCGCGGCCGTCGACGCGTCCGTCCTGCAACGCTCCGGCACCCAGGTGCGCCTGCCGCCCGGCGTGGCCCGGCCGCCGGTGCTGAGCGCCCGCTCCTGGCTGGTCGCGGACGCCCGCAGCGGTGCGGTGCTCGCCGCGCACGACGCGCACAAGCGGCTGCCGCCCGCCTCCACGCTCAAGGTCCTCTTCGCCCTGGCCGCGCTGCCGGGGCTGTCGCCGGAGCGGCCGCACACGGTCAGCAGGCACGAGCTGACCGGGATCGGCGACGGCAGCAGCCTGGTCGGCATCCAGGAGGAGACCACCTACCGGGTGGCGGACCTGTGGCGCGGGGTGTTCCTCAGCTCCGGCAACGACGCCGTGCGCGTGCTGGCGGGCCTCAACGGCGGCTGGGCGGCCACCGTCCGCGAGATGCAGGCCACCGCCGAGGCGCTCGGCGCCCGCGACACCCGCGTCGTCTCCCCCGACGGCTACGACGCGCCGGGCCAGGTCTCGTCCGCGTACGACCTCGCCGTCTTCGCCCGCGCGGGCCTGCGCGACCCGGACTTCGCCCGGTACTGCGCGACGCCGTACGCGAAGTTCCCGGCGCGCGGCTGGTCGTACGGCATCCGCAACACCAACCGGCTCCTCACCGGGGACGACGGCGTCGCCCGCTACCCCGGCATCCTCGGCGTGAAGAACGGCTACACCAGCGGCGCCGGGCACACCCTGGTCGCCGCCGCCCGCCGGGACGGGCGCACGCTCGTCGTCACGGTGATGAACCCGCGCGCGGGCGGCGCGTACGCCGTCTACGAGGAGGCGCGCAAGCTCCTCGACTGGGGCTTCGCCGCCGCCCCGCGCGCCCACCCCGTCGGCTCCCTGCTGCCGCCGGCGAAGCAGCGCCCCGACGCCTCCGCGGTGCCCGCGGTCCCCGCGGCGGCCGGCGCCCCGGCCGCCCCGAAGGACCGGGCCGAGACCGCGGCCACCGCCTCCGCCCCCGCACGGGACGACGGCCCGCGCCTCTTCCTCCCGCTCACCTTCGTTGGCTCGGCGTGCCTCGCGGCGGCGACGCTGTGGTGGGTACGCAGACGCGTGGACACTCCGATCGACACTCCGATGGAGTAATGATCTGCGGGAGGGGCTACACATGACGTGCTCGGGGGCCTCCCCACGGAAGGGCCGATGCCATGCGTGTGTCCCGCCACCTGATCACCACCGCCTGCGCCGGCGCGCTCGCCCTCGGCGCCGCGTTCGCCGCCCCGGCCGCCGCCGCCCCGGGGGGGCCGTACGCGCCCACGCCCACGCCGTCGCCCACCTACCGCGTCGGCGAGGCCATCACCAGCGTCAAGGGGCTGCCGTTCTGCGGCCTGCAGAAGGGCAACGCGTTCGTGATCATCGACCAGGGCCGCGCGGTCATCGTCGACGGCACCGGGCACTTCGTCCAGGCCGTCCACAAGCCGGGCGAGACCAACCGCGAGTACAAGGTGACCTTCCACCGCGACGGCAAGACGGTCACGTACACCCCCGACGGCTCCACCAAGCCGGTCACCGAGGTGTGCAAGCCGCTGAAGTGAGCGGCGCAGGCGCGCGGGGTCCGTGACACGGCGGCCCCGGACGCGGGAGCGTGGTCCCGTACGCACCCGCGTCTGGAGGCCGCCATGCCCATCCCCGTGATCCTGGACTGCGACCCCGGCCACGACGACGCCTTCGCGATCATGCTCGCCGCCGCCCACCCGGCGGTCCGGCTGCTCGGCATCACCACCGTCGCCGGGAACCAGACGGTGGAGAAGACCACCCTCAACGCCCGCCGCGTCTGCACCGCCGCCGGGATCGAGGGCGTGCCCATCGCCGCCGGGCTGGCGGGGCCGCTGCACGGCAGGGGGATCGTCGCCGGGAACATCCACGGCGAGTCGGGGCTCGACGGGCCCGGGTTCGGGGAGCCGACCGTGCCGGTCGACGGAAGGGACGCCGTGACGTTCCTCCGCGACACGATCCTCTCCCACCCCGAGCCCGTCACGCTCGTCCCGACCGGCCCGCTCAGCAACATCGCCGCGCTCCTGCTCGCCCACCCCGAGCTGGGCGGGCGGATCGAGCGGATCGTGCTGATGGGCGGGTCGACGGAGCGCGGCAACAGGACCCCGGCGGCCGAGTTCAACGTCCTGTCCGACCCGGAGGCCGCCGACATCGTCTTCAGCAGCGGCCTGCCCGTCACCATGATCGGCCTGAACGTCAGCCACAAGGCGCTCGCCACCCCCGACGTCGTCGCCCGCGTCGACGCCCTCGGTACACCGCTCGCGCGCCTGTGCACCGAGCTGCTGACGTACTTCGGCAGCACCTACCGCGCGGTCTTCGGCTTCCCCGCCCCGCCGCTGCACGACCCGCTGACCGTCGCGCACCTCATCGACCCGGACCTGATCACGCTCGTCCACGTGCCTGTCGCCGTCGAGCTCACCGGCACGCACACGCGCGGGGCGACCGTCGTCGACCTCGACGGCGTCACGGGCGACCCGCCCAACGCGTACGTCGGCGTCGACGTGGACGTCCCCGCCTACTGGGACCTCATCGTCGACGCCGTACGCGTCCTCGGGGGTTAGGGGGTGTCCCCCTAGGTCCTTCGCAGCGCCCACTTCTGCACCGACTCCAGCGGCCCGTTGGCAAAGCGGCGCAGCCACAGCGTGGAGGCCACCATCAGCACCGCGCACACCACCGCCCACAGGCCCATCACCCACCACGGCCGCCAGGTGTCGCCCAGCCGGGCGGCCAGGCCGAGGCCGATGCCGTACGAGGCGAGCATGCACAGCAGGTTCTGCAGGACGTAGCCGGACAGGGCGGTCCGGCCCACGGAGGTCAGCCCGGTCATCAGGGGCCCGGGGCGGCGCACCCGGTCCACCAGCGCGCCGATCAGGCCGATGTAGCCGACGGCCATCAGCGGCGCCGCGCCGTACCGGCCCAGCAGGAAGTAGTCCGGGCCGGCCAGCGCCACCACCACGTTGAGCGGCACACCGAGCCCGAGGCCCCAGCCCAGCAGCCGCGCCCGCAGCCGCCGCGCCGCCTCGTCCGCGCCGAAGGCGCCCGCCCGGAAGAGCCGTACGCCCAGCAGGAAGAGGAACAGCAGCAGGAAGAAGCTCAAGCCCGGCTCCAGGCGCAGCACGATGGCGTTCTCCAGCCGGAAGGCGACCTGGTCGAGGTAGCCGCCGTGGGCGTACAGCTCCGCGACGGCCGGGGAGACCCCGTCGCCGCTGCCCGGGTCGTTGTCGGCGGTGGCCAGCACCGCCGTCAGCAGCCCCATGACCGTCAGGTGCACGCCGGCCGCCCACCACATCACACGGCGCCGCGCCCGCTCGGAGCGCGTCAGCAGCCACGCCACCAGCAGCGCGGTCACGGCGTACCCCATGAGCACGTCCCACGCGAAGACCAGCACGAAGTGCACGGTGCCCTCGGCGAAGAGGAACAGCGCCCGCCACTTGTACCGCCCCGGCCACGGCTGCCCGCGCCGCGCCGCCGAGGCGTACTGGATGGCGAGCCCGGCCCCGAAGAGGATCGTCAGCAGCGACAGGAACTTCCCGTCCGCCAGCAGCCGGAACACCCCCTCGGCGGCCTCGGGGAAGGACCCGAACGTCACCTGGCCGAGGGCGCCCTGCAGCACGCCCCACTCGGAGCCGCGGGTCGTGAAGACCCACACGTTGGTCATGAGGGTGCCGAGGATGGCCGCTCCGCGCAGGACGTCGAGGAGGGCGAGCCGTTTCGTGCCGGTCCGTACGGGAGCGCGCAGTGTGTCGGTCATGCGTTCCATCGTTCCGGCGCGGCCCGCCGGAATCGTCGTGAGACCGGACGAACCGGCACTACATCGAAGGATGCAGCCGCCCGAGGATCGGTCGTACTCCTCGGCCCCGTCGTACACCTCGGCTCAGTCGTACACCTCGCCGACCTCCAGCACCCGCGCCGTGACGCGCCCGTCCGGTGTGCGCTCCGGGTCCGCCAGGAAAGCGCGGTAGGCGTCCTCCGACGGGAAGGTCAGCAGGTGCACCTCCGACCGGCCGTCCGCCGTGCGCAGCCGCCGCTCCAGCCGGCCGCCGTGGCGGGGCAGCAGGGCGAGCGTGCGCTCCTCGTGGGCGAGGGCGTCGTCGACGGCGTCCGCCGGGTAGTCCAGCACCACCGCCACCTGGAACAGCGGGGCCGGCGCCGACGGCTCCAGCGGCTTCTCGAAGTACACGTCCACGTGGCCGCCCGGGACGCCCCGGACGCGGCCCGTCTCGACGTACCCGAGGCGCCGGTAGAAGGGCGGCGCCTGGAAGGTGTACGAGGAGACGGTCATGCGGCCGCAGCCGCGCCGCCGCGCCTCGTCCTCGGCGGCACGCATCAGCCGGCTGCCGAGGCCGGTGCCCCGCTGGTCCTCGCGGACCCACAGCATGTCGACCGCGCCGAGGCCGCCCCACGTCCAGCCGGTGAGCCCGCCGACGACCTCGCCGGTCTCGGCGTCCGTGGCGCGGATGTACACCTCGGTGTGGTCGTCGGCGCCGGTGGCCGCCGTGTTGAACGCCGTCAGCTCCCGGTCGAGGAGCTTGTCCAGCTCCTCGTCCTCGGTGGAGACCGTGAGCTCGACTCCGCGGCTCACCTGGCTCACTTGTCCTCCAGTTCGCCCTCGGTCTCCAGGAAGACCTGCTTCAGCTGCTCCAGGACCTGCGGGTCGGGCTTGGCCCACATGCCGCGCGACTCGGCCTCCAGGAGGCGCTCGGCGATGCCGTGCAGGGCCCATGGGTTGGCCTCCTGGAGGAAGGCGCGGTTCTCCGGGTCGAGGACGTACGCCTCTGTGAGCTTGTCGTACATCCAGTCGGCGACGACGCCGGTCGTGGCGTCGTACCCGAAGAGGTAGTCGACGGTCGCCGCCAGCTCGAACGCGCCCTTGTAGCCGTGGCGGCGCATCGCCTCGATCCAGCGCGGGTTGACCACGCGGGCGCGGAAGACGCGCGAGGTCTCCTCGACGAGCGTGCGGGTGCGGACGCTCTCCGGGCGGGTCGAGTCGCCGATGTACGCCTCCGGGGCCGTGCCCTTGAGCGCGCGGACGGTCGCGACCATGCCGCCGTGGTACTGGAAGTAGTCGTCGGAGTCCGCGATGTCGTGCTCGCGGGTGTCGGTGTTCTTGGCCGCCACCGCGATGCGCTTGTACGCCGTCTCCATCTCGGTGCGGGCGGGCTTGCCCTCCAGGCCGCGCCCGTACGCGTAACCGCCCCAGACCGTGTACACCTCGGCGAGGTCCGCGTCGGTGCGCCAGTCGCGCGAGTCGATCAGCTGGAGGATGCCCGCGCCGTACGTGCCCGGCCGGGAGCCGAAGATGCGGGTGGTGGCGCGGCGTTCGTCGCCGTGCTCGGCGAGGTCGGCCTGCGCGTGGGCGCGGACGAAGTTGTCCTCGGCCGGCTCGTCGAGGGAGGCCGCGAGGCGCACAGCGTCGTCCAGCAGGCCGATGGTGTGCGGGAAGGCGTCCCGGAAGAAGCCGGAGATGCGCAGCGTCACGTCGATACGCGGGCGGCCCAGCTCGGCGAGCGGGATGGGCTCCAGGCCGGTGACGCGGCGCGAGGCGTCGTCCCAGACGGGGCGGATGCCGAGGAGGGCGAGCGCCTCGGCGACGTCGTCGCCGGCGGTGCGCATCGCGCTCGTACCCCACAGGGACAGGCCGACGGAGGTGGGCCAGTCGCCGTTGTCGGCGCGGTAGCGCTGGAGGAGGGAGTCGGCGAGCGCCTGGCCGGTCTCCCAGGCGAGGCGGGAGGGGACGGCCTTGGGGTCGACGGAGTAGAAGTTGCGGCCCGTCGGCAGGACGTTGACCAGGCCCCGGAGGGGTGAACCGGAGGGGCCGGCCGGGACGAAGCCGCCGTTGAGGGCGTGGACGGCGTGGTCGAGCTCGTCGGTGGTGGCGGCGAGGCGCGGGACGACCTGGCGGGCGGCGAAGTCGAGGATCCGCGCCACGTCCGGGCCGTGGCCCTCGGCGACCGACGGCACGGCGGCCGGGTTCCAGTCGGCGGCCTCCATCGCCTCGACCAGGGCGCGGGCCGTGGCCTCGGCCTCGTCGGCGGTGGTGCGGGTGGCGGCGGACTCGTCGAGCCCGAGGGCCTCGCGCAGGCCGGGCAGGGACTGCGTACCGCCCCAGATCTGGCGGGCGCGGAGGATGGAGAGGACCAGGTTGACGCGCTCGGGGCCGGTCGGGGCGCCGCCCAGCACGTGCAGGCCGTCGCGGATCTGCGCGTCCTTGACCTCGCAGAGCCAGCCGTCGACGTGGAGCAGGAAGTCGTCGAAGCCGTCGTCGTCCGGCCGGTCCTCCAGGCCCAGGTCGTGGTCGAGCCGGGCGGCCTGGATCAGCGTCCAGATCTGGGCGCGGATGGCGGGCAGCTTGGCCGGGTCCATGGCGGAGATCTGCGCGTACTCGTCGAGCAGCTGCTCCAGGCGCGTGATGTCGCCGTACGACTCGGCGCGCGCCATCGGCGGCACCAGGTGGTCGATGAGCGTGGCGTGGGCGCGGCGCTTGGCCTGGGTGCCCTCGCCCGGGTCGTTCACCAGGAACGGGTAGATCAGCGGCAGGTCGCCGAGGGCGGCGTCCGGGCCGCAGGCGGCGGACAGGCCGGCGTTCTTGCCGGGCAGCCACTCCAGGTTGCCGTGCTTGCCGAGGTGGACCATGGCGTCCGCGCCGAAGCCGCCGTCGTCCTCGGACGTGGCGATCCAGCGGTAGGCGGCCAGGTAGTGGTGCGACGGCGGCAGATCGGGGTCGTGGTAGATCGCGATCGGGTTCTCGCCGAAGCCGCGCGGCGGCTGGATGAGGATGAGGAGGTTCCCACGCCGCAGGGCGGCGAGGACGATGTCGCCCTCGGGGTTGCGGGAGCGGTCGAGGAACATCTCGCCGGGCGGCGGGCCCCAGTGCTGCTCGACGCTCTCGCGCAGCTCCTCGGGGAGCGTGGCGTACCAGCGCTTGTAGTCGGCGGCCGGGATGCGCACCGGGTTGCGGGCGAGCTGCTCCTCGGTGAGCCACTCCTGGTCGTGGCCGCCGGCCTCGATGAGCGCGTAGATCAGCTCGTCGCCGTCGCCGGAGGCCAGGCCGGGGACTTCCTCCGTACCGAAGTCGTAGCCCTCCTCGCGCAGGCGGCGCAGCAGCGCGACGGCGGAGGCGGGGGTGTCGAGGCCGACGGCGTTGCCGATGCGGGAGTGCTTGGTGGGGTACGCGGAGAGGACCAGCGCCAGGCGCTTGTCGGCGTTCGGGATGTGGCGCAGGCGGGCGTGGCGTACGGCGATCCCGGCGACGCGCGCGGCGCGCTCGGCGTCGGCGACGTACGCGGGCAGGCCGTCGGCGTCGATCTCCTTGAAGGAGAACGGCACGGTGATGAGGCGCCCGTCGAACTCGGGGACCGCGACCTGGCTGGCGGCGTCGAGCGGCGAGAGCCCCTCGTCGTTCTCCTCCCAGGCGGAGCGCGGACTTGTCAGGCACAGGGCCTGGAGGATGGGGACGTCGAGCGCGGCGAGCGCGCCCGCGTCCCAGGACTCGTCGTCGCCGCCCGCCTGCGCCTCGGCGGGCTTGGTGCCGCCGGCGGCGAGGACGGTGGTGATGACGGCGTCGGCGGTGCGCAGGGTGTCCAGCAGCTCGGGCTCGGGGGCCCGCAGGGACGCCACGTAGAGGGGGAGGGCCTGGCCGCCCGCGTCCTCGATGGCGTCGCACAGGGTGTGGACGAACGCGGTGTTCCCGCTCATGTGGTGCGCGCGGTAGTACAGCACCGCGACGGTCGGGCCGGTGGTGGTGCGGTTCTCGCGCTCCAGGGGGCCCCAGGTGGGCGCGGCGGCCGGCGGCTCGAAGCCGTGGCCGGTGAGGAGGACCGTGTCGGACAGGAAGCGGGCGAGCTGCTCCAGGTTGTCCGGGCCGCCGTGGGCGAGGTAGGCGTGGGCCTCGGCCGCGATGCCGATGGGGACGGTGGAGGTCTCCATCAGCTGGGCGTCAGGGGCCTGTTCGCCGGTGAGCACGACCAGCGGCTTGCCGGTCTCCCTCAGCGTCTGAAGGCCGTCCTCCCAGGCGCGGATGCCGCCGAGGAGGCGTACGACGACGAGGTCGGCGCCGTCGAGGAGGTTGGGGAGGTCGTCCAGCAGGAGCCGGGCGGGGTTGGCGAACCGGTACGCGACCGGGCCCCCGGCCGCGCGGGCGCTCAGCAGGTCGGTGTCGGAGTGCGACAGCAGCAGGATCACAGCGTGCCGGGCCTTCCTCGGGGTGTCCTCGCCCCGGGTGGTCGTGGGTGGCGGGAGTTCCTGACTCGTCCGTTGTCTCCGTTGCCGGCGGACTCACAGTGGCGGGACCGCGCCGGATTCCCACCGGGCTTCCTCCCTAGGGCCCTGGGACCCTGTGCCGTCTGCATAGTAGAGGCTGCGCGTATGCTCGCCGCCATGCCGCCCAGCTCACCAATGCCTCAGGACCGGGGCGAAGCTCACATACGGGACCGTGGACCGGACCGTGTACGTGACCGTGGTGACGCGTGCCCCGGTGCGCTGCGGCTGCACCGGGCCGACGACGGCGCGCTGGCCCGACTCCGCCTGCCTACAGGTGTATTGACACCGCATCAGGTGTTGGTATTGGCCGAGACGGCGGACCGGCTCGGTGACGGGCACCTCTCCCTCACCTCGCGCGGCAACCTCGAACTGCGGGGCCTCGGCGAGGGCTGCGGGCTCGGGCTGGCCGAGCTGCTGCGGGACGCCGGGCTGCTGCCGGACTCCGAACGGCACGAGCGCGTACGGAACATGGTCGTCTCGCCGCTCGCGGGCGCGGAGGTGCGGGCGTGGTCCGTGCGCCTGGACGCGCTGCTGTGCGCCGAGGAGTGGACGCTGGAGCTGTCCGGCCGCTTCCTGTTCGCCGTGGACGACGGCCGGGGGGACGTGGCGGCGCTGGCCCCGGATGTGACGTTGCTCGCAGAGCCGTCGCGTACCGCTTTGGCACGTACCGCTTTGGTACGTGTCGGACGTGCGGCCTACCGCGTCGCGGGCGCCGACGCGCCGCGGGCCGCGCTGGCGGCGGCGGAGGCGTTCCTCGCGGCGGCCCGGGAGGCGGGCACGGGCGCGTGGCGGGTGCGGGAGCTGCCGACGGGGCAGGACGTGGACGTGGCGGGACACCTGCGGCGGGCGTCGATCGCGGCGGAGCACGTACCGGATGCGGTGCTTCCGGCGGGTGGCGCCCTCGCCCCCGGGCTGATCGGCGCCTCGCCGCCGGGGGTCTCGGTCCTGGCCCGGCTGGGCCGGGTGACGACCGCGCAGTTCCGCGCGCTGCTGCCGGCCGAGGAGGTGCGCGTCACGCCGTGGCGCGGCTTCGTCCTGCCGGGCTTCCCGGACCGGGCGGCGGCCGAGGAGCGGCTGCACGCCCTGGACCGGGCCGGATTCATCACTCGCGCCGACTCGCCGTGGGTTGGCGTGACCGCCTGCACCGGCCGTCCCGGCTGCGCGAAGTCCCTGGCCGACGTACGGGCGGACGCGCGCCCGATGGCGGTGGACGGCGGCCTGCCCGTCCACTGGTCGGGCTGCGCGCGCCGGTGCGGACACCCGCAGGGCGCGTGGGTGGATGTGGTGGCGACCGCCGAAGGCGCGTACCAGACGACCGTACAAAAACCGACAGGATGAGCGAGAGCAGAGTGTTCGACTACGAGAAGGACGGGGCGGAGATCTACCGCCAGTCCTTTGCCACGATCCGCGCCGAGGCGGATCTCGCGGGTCTCCCCGCCGACGTCAGCCAGGTCGCCGTGCGGATGATCCACGCCTGCGGCATGGTCGACCTCGTCCGCGACCTCGCCTACACGCCGGACGTCGTCGCCCGCGCCCGTGAGGCGCTGCGCGCCGGGGCGCCGATCCTCTGCGACGCGCAGATGGTCGCGAGCGGCGTCACGCGCAAGCGGCTGCCCGCCGGCAACGACGTGATCTGCACCCTCTCCGACCCATCCGTGCCGGCCCTCGCCGCCGAGCTGGGCACCACGCGCAGCGCGGCCGCGCTGGAGCTGTGGCGCGACCGCCTGGAGGGCTCGGTCGTCGCGATAGGCAACGCGCCCACCGCGCTCTTCCGGCTCCTGGAGATGATCGACGCGGGCGCGCCGCGCCCGGCGGCGGTGCTCGGCATCCCGGTCGGCTTCATCGGCGCGGCCGAGTCGAAGGACGCGCTGGCGGCTCGCACGGACCTCGACCACCTGGTGGTACGCGGCCGGCGCGGCGGCAGCGCGATGGCGGCGGCGGCGATCAACGCGATCGCGCACGAGGCGGAGATCCAGGCATGACGGGCATGACGGGCATGAGCGGCAAGCTGTACGGCGTGGGGCTCGGCCCCGGCGACCCGAACCTGATGACGGTGGCGGCGGTCAAGGCCATCGCGGGCGCCGACGTGATCGCGTACCACTGCGCGCGCCACGGCCGTTCGATCGCCCGGTCCATCGCGGCGGAGCACATCCGCGAGGACCAGATCGAAGAGCGCCTGATGTACCCGCTGACGGTGGAGACCACCGACCACCCGGGCGGTTACCGGGGCGCGCTGAACGACTTCTACGAGGAGGCGTCGGCCCGGCTGGCCGCCCACCTCGACGCGGGCCGCACGGTCGCGGTCCTGGCGGAGGGCGACCCGCTCTTCTACGGCTCGTACCAGCACATGCACAAGCGCCTGGCGCACCGCTACGACACCGAGGTCATCCCGGGCGTCACCTCGGTGAGCGCGGCGGCGGCGCGGCTCGGGGAGCCGCTGTGCGAGGCCGAGGAGGTCCTGACGATCATCCCAGGCACGCTGCCGGAGGACGAGCTGACGGCGCGGCTGGCGGCCACGGACTCGGCGGTCGTGATGAAGCTCGGCCGGACCTTCCCGACGGTGCGCCGCGCGCTGGAGCGGGCGGGCCGGCTGGAGGACGCCCGGTACGTGGAGCGGGCGTTCATGGCCGGCGAGCGCACGGAGGCCCTGGCCTCGGTCGACGCGTCGACGGTGCCGTACTTCTCGGTGGCGGTCCTGCCGTCCCGGATCGACGCGGAGGTCCCCGAGGAGCGGGAGACCGGCGGCGAGGTCGTGGTCGTCGGCACCGGCCCGGCGGGCGCGCCATGGCTGACGCCGGAGTCGCGCGGGGCACTCGTCAACGCCGACGACCTCGTCGGCTACACCACCTACCTGGACCGGGTGCCGGTGCTCCGGCCGGGCCAGCGGCGCCACGGCTCCGACAACAAGGTGGAGTCCGAGCGCGCCGAGTTCGCCCTGGACCTGGCCCGGCGCGGGCGCCGCGTCGCGGTGGTCTCGGGCGGCGACCCGGGCGTCTTCGCGATGGCGACGGCGGTCCTGGAAGTCGCCTCCCAGGACCCGTACCTGGACGTCCCGGTCCGCGTCCTGCCGGGCGTCACGGCCGCGAACGCCGCCGCGGCGAAGGCGGGCGCCCCGCTGGGCCACGACTACGCGACGATCTCCCTCTCGGACCGCCTCAAGCCCTGGGAGGTCATCGCCCAGCGCCTCGCCTCGGCAGCCGCCGCCGACCTGGTCCTCGCCCTCTACAACCCCGGCTCCCGCTCCCGCACCTGGCAGGTCGCCAAGGCCCGCGAGCTGCTGCTGGAACACCGCGCCCCGGACACCCCGGTCGTCGTCGCCCGCGACGTCGGCGGCCCGGAGGAGTCGGTCCGCGTCCTGCCGCTGGCGGACCTCGACCCGACGGAGGTCGACATGCGGACCCTGCTCCTGATCGGCTCCTCCCAGACCCAGGCGGTCCGCCGGGGCGACGGCGACGGCCGGGTGGTGGCGTGGACGCCGCGGAGGTACCCGGAGGCGTGACGGCGCGCCCGCACATCGCCTTCTGCCGCCCAAGGACGACGCCGATGCGTGGCACACCACGCTGTCCGCGCTGGGGAACGCCTTGTGCCAGGCGTCCCCCGGGGCGGACGTCGCGTACCGGCGGTCGGGCGTCCACAGCACCACGGTGCTCGACTTCACCGTCGAACTCGCCCCAGAGCCGCGGGGGCACCTCGCGCGTTTCGACGTCGCCTGGTCGCCGTCAGGTGCGTCCGGGACGTGGCCGGTGAGTATGGCGCGCTTGACGGCCAGGCACAACAGGTGCTGGGCTACGGGGCGTTCGCTGGCGGCACGGCGAGGCGCTGCTGCCGCCATGGGCAGGCCCCGCTATCCGCTGTCGTCGAAGCCGCGCTCCTGCTCCTCGCTCTCCATGAGCCGGAGCCCCTGGTGGGTCAGCGTGACCATCGCGGGAGTATTCCCCCGCTCCCAGTCGACGGCGATGAGCCCCTCGCCCGCCAGATACGCGCAGGCGGCCGCCAAGTCCTGCTCCGGGACCCGGAGGTCGTCGCGCAGCTTCGTCCCCGTGATGCCCAGAAGACGATTGCCCTCCGTGGCCTGGTAAAGGGCTTTCATGATGGCGTCGCGGTAGTTCTTCCGTTCGCGGAGGGTTGCCATGAGTACATCGCTTCAGAGTTCGTCCGTCTGCGTGCGGTCCTCCGTGGACTGACTGGTGGCCAGCCAGGACCGTGCAGGCTCTGCTGTGTGGGTGGTGTCCACGGTGAGGTGGAGGCGGGTTCCGCCCGTCACGGTGTCGACGGGGTAGCTGCGCTGTTCGGTGGCGGCGAAGCAGCGTCGGAGAACCTCCGCGACCTGTCGGGCGGTCTCGGGCGACGAGGCGACGACACGCACGTCGGCGTGCCCGGGAGCGGGCAGTTCCGGCGAGTTCATGGGTGACCTCGTTCATCGGGAAGACGTGCAGGGGGTGCGTCCTCGCGCCCACACCCACCGCCCCTGCTCCGAGGGGCCGTTGTCATCCGCGGCCCCCGGCAGCGGGCACTCCGGCGGGTTCTGCCGGACTTCGGACCGCCGTCCCTTCGCGAGCCGAGGCCTCGTCGGCCAACAGCCTGCTGGCGGTGAGGAAGCCTCCCGGGGCGGCAGCGGCGGACATCAGCCGGGCGGCTGTAGCGGCATCGGTCTCCGGCGGGATCACCAGAAGGTCCATGCGGCCTGTGGTGTAGGAGAGGAGGATCACTTTGTTCTGGTCCTGCTCCTGGGCGAACCAGCCCACGTGCACGGTGTGCCCGGTCACGCGCACCTTGCGCGGGATCACGGGCCAGTGGGCGGGGTTCACCGTGGCACGAGTGACGCGGCCCCAAGGTGCGTCCAGCACGTCGGTGAGGGCGGGGAGTTCACGGTGGAGGTCGCGGGAGCGGGGCCACCAGGCACCGTCCAGGAGACCTGGAACCGAGCCCGCCGGGACCAGTGACAGACGGACCGGCGGCGACGGCACGGAGCGCTCGGTGACGGTTGCACGTTCGATGGTCGCGGTCATGACGCGTACCTGCCTCCGGGCGCGTCGTGGACGTCCCGGTGTTGTCGCTCGCCGAGAACGGCACCAGCAATCGGAGCTGGTGAGCGAAGTGCTCCCGGCTCTTTCAGCCTACTCCGGTCGGCGGTCATGGGACCCATCCCGCTCATTTAATAATTTTTCATATATTCCATGACGCATATGGAGGGGCCTTTCGACATCGCCCCGACAGGTCGCGCTTCTGAGAAATCGCGTGCGTAATATGCCGAGCTAACAGACGAAGTGGCCTATTCCGGACATCCGGGATTCGCTGAACGCGCCACCATTCCCTCAGGAGCTGGCTTCTCGATGACGATGAATTTCCCTGCCGCGCCTCAGTGGCGAAGAACGTGGGCCTGGATGGCGGCGGTGCTCGCCATGGTGATCGCCGCTGTCATCGTGGCGGTCACGCCGACGCGGGCAACCGCGCTGGCCCAGCCCGTACCGCTGGGCACCGCCGACAGCTTCGCGGTCCTCGCCGGCGAGTCGGTCACCAACACCGGTCCTTCGGTCATTACCGGGGACGTCGGGGTCCACCCCGGGACGGCCATCTCCGGATTCCCGCCCGGCACCGTGAACGGGACCTTCCACTCCGCGGACGCCCTGGCGGCCCAGGCCAAGAGCGATCTTGTCCTGGCATACAACAACGCCGCCGGACAGTCCACGGACGCCGCGCTTCCCCCGGACGCCGGCGGTCTGACGCTGGCCCCCGGCGTCTACACCGCGTCGTCCACCCTCGGCCTCACGGGCACGCTCACCCTGGACGGCGAGAACAACCCCGATGCCATCTGGGTGTTCCAGGTCGGTTCGGGGCTGACGACGGCGTCCGCCAGCAGCGTGAGCCTCATCAACGGTGCCTCGCCGTGCAATGTCTTCTGGCAGATCGGCAGCTCGGCCACCCTCGGGACCGAGACCGACTTCGTGGGCACGATCATGGCGATGACGTCGATCACCGCCAACACGGGAGCGGACATCATCGGCCGGGCACTGGCCCGGAACGGTTCCGTGACGCTGGACACCAACACGATCACACGGCCCTCGTGCGACGCCGGGACCACGGGCGGGACCACGGGCGGGACCACGGGCGGGACCACGGGTGGTCTGATCGCCGGCACCACGACCGGTGGCACCACGACCGGCGGCGCCAACGGTGGCACCACGACCGGCGGCACCACAGGCGGCCTCCTGGGCGGCGCACTCGGCGGGGCCACGGCGGGCGTCATCGCGGGCACCACCACAGGTGGCACCACGGGCGCGACGATCGGCGGCATCAGCGGCGGCATCAATGGCGGCATCACGGGCGGAGGCGGCCAGCCCCCCGGCAAGCCCGGAAAGCCCGGAAAGCCGGGCAAGCCGAGCAAGCCCGGAAAGCCTGGTAAGCCCGGCGACGGGCATGACGGCAAGCCCGGACACGGCAAGCCCGGAAAGCCTGAAAAGCCCGGTGGTTACGGGGACGAGGCGAAGCAATGAGCCGCATGAAGCGTGCTGTGGCCGGCTGACCACCAGGCAGGCACACGCAAGCACAGGGAGAGGCATGGCGCGCGGCGGATCGTCATCGATTCCGTCGCGCGCCACGCGCGGAACCGGAGGAAGCGGAAATGGACGGTCGGGACGGGAAGGCGGGGTGGGGCTGTGCTGGGCGGCGTCGAGTCACCATGGATGAAGGAATCGAAGAGCTCCGGTAAGGGATGGCAGCACCGCTCGCTGAGGGAGGCCACGGGAGTCGCCGTGGTCCTGTGCCTGGCCATCACGCTCACTCATGTGCTCCTGGTCTTTCTGCATGTGGCGCCGGCGAATCCGGTGTCGCAGCGGTACAGCCGTCAGATCAATGCGTGGGTCTTTCCGCTGTTCGAGCAGAACTGGCGGCTCTTCGCCCCGGACCCGGAGTCGGTCAACCGGCAGATCTCGGCGAGGACCATGCGGATCGCCCCGGACGGCACGTCCCAGGTGAGCGGCTGGTTCGACCTGAGCGGCGTGGACCATTCCGCGATCAGGCACAACCCCTTCCCGAGCCACACGGCGCAGAACATGCTGCGCCGGGCCTGGAGCGCCTACATGGAAACGCTCGGCGGCGACGACCGACCGCACTCGGAGCGGGCCGTGATGATCCAGCGGTACCTCCGCAACATTGCGGCGGATCGCGTCGCCGACCAGCGCGGCGACTCCTTCGACTCCATCCAGCTGCGGGTGGTCACACTGCCCGTCGGCGCCCCCGGCCCGGCAGGGAACAGCCGTCCGGCCGCCGCCGGGCCCGCGCCCGTGGACACCCGTTACCTCCCCTGGTGGAAGGTGGCCCCGCATGGCACCGACTGAGACGACCCCGACCACGGCACCCACGCCGTCGACGTACGACACCGAGAGCGCGGGCACCCGCACGGCGCCGCAGCGGGTACTCGACCGCATCTCCGCGCTCTTCGCCCTCCTGATCGAGCGGCCGATCTCCCTCTACGCGGCAGCGGCACTGCGCATCGGCTACGGCCTGCTCTACCTCGCGTTCCTCCTGCGTGAGTTTCCGCACCGTGACGAGATCTGGGGGCCCGGCTCGCCGTGGACCCCCGCGCTGGCGAGGCAGCTTTTCGACCAGTCGGGATGGGCGAGCGTCCTCACCCTGTCCGACAGCCGGGCGTACTTCGAAACCTGCTACGCGGCCGCCGTCGTCACGTCCGCGTTGTTCATGCTGGGCTGGCGGACCAGAGCGGTGTCCGTGCTGTTCGCCCTCATGGTGGCCTCGTTCCACGCCCGGGCGATCTTCATGACGGACGGCGGGGACAACCTCATCCTCCTCATGGCCGTCTACCTCGTCTTCACCGCGTGCGGCCGACGCTGGTCCCTCGACGCGCGCAGGGTCAGGCTCCGCTCGGTCGCGGGGCGAGCGGTGCGACTGCCGCCGGGAGGCGCGGGCGGGTTGCGGCACCACGTGCGTGACGCCCGCCTGGGCGTGGTGACCGTCCTGCACAACTGCGGGATGTTCGTCATCGCCGCCCAGGTCTGCTTCCTGTACGGAGCCGCGGGGCTGTACAAGGTGCAGGGCGGCACCTGGGGCAACGGGACCGCCCTCCACTACGCCCTCAATCTCCACCTGTTCCAGCCCTGGCCCGAGCTCTCCCGCATGCTCGACGCCCACGAGGTCCTGATCACCGCCGCTTGCTACCTGACGGTGCTGTTGCAGGTCGCCTTCCCCTTCGTCCTGTTCGGCAGGCTCAAGTACCCCGTCCTGGGCATGCTGCTGACCATGCACGTGGGCATCGCGGTACTCCTGGGTCTGCCGCTCTTCTCCGCCGCGATGATCGTCGCCGACGCGGTCTTCCTGCCGGACCGGTTCTACCGCTCGCTGGGAGCTCTCCGGCGAGCCCTCCGGCGGCGTGCGGTCCAGGACACCGGTGCCGACCGACGGGAGGCATCGCCCAGGCCGGAAGCCGGCCTCGTACCAGCACAGTCCGGACCGGCCGGCTGACGCCTCCGCCACCGGACGCCTCCGCCACCGGACGCCTCCACCACCGGACACGGTCCGGGACGGGTCAGGCCCAGGCTACGGCCGCCCGGAACCGCGGGCTTCGAGCGCCCCCGCCCACTCCACCGCCTCCCCCACCGTCCCCACCACCGCGACCCCCTCCGGGACCGGTGGCCGGCGGACGATGACGACCGGGACGCCCGCCTCGCGGGCCGCCTCCAGCTTCGGGGCCGTCGCGGTGGAGCCGCTGTCCTTGGTCACGAGGACGTCGATGGCGTGGCGGCGCAGCAGGTCGCGCTCGGCCTCCAGGGTGAAGGGGCCGCGGTCGAGGAGGACCTCCAGGTGGGGCGGGAACGGAGGCTCCGGGGGGTCGACCGAGCGGAGGAGGAACCAGGCGTCCGTGACGTGGGCGAAGGAGGCGAGGCCCATGCGGCCGGTGGTGAGGAAGATGCGGCGGCCGAGGCGCCGGGCCGTGTCCGCCGCCTCCGGGAGGGTGTCCACGGGGTGCCAGTCGTCGCCCTCGACGGGGGCCCACCCGGGACGGCGCAGGGCGAGCAGGGGAACATGGGCTGCGGCGGCCGCCCGGGCCGCGTTCGAGCTGATGGTGTCCGCGAAGGGATGAGTGGCGTCGATGACCGCGTCCACCCGGTGTGCGCGCAGCCAGCGGGCGAGGCCCTCGGCGCCGCCGAAGCCCCCGATCCTGACCTCGCCCGGGGGCAGCCGGGGCGCGGCCACGCGGCCAGCGAGCGAGGTGGTCACCCGCACGGTGGCCTGCGCGTGCAGGGTCTCGGCCAGGCGGCGGGCCTCGGTCGTGCCGCCGAGGAGGAGTATGTGCATCGGGGAGCGTCCATGAGTGCGGGGGGCGGGCGTAGTGCGCAACTCAAGCACACCGGGCTCCGGTCCGGGTGGACCACCGGGGCCTGTGCCACGGCGGCGACGACCGCCGCGTACACCGCCCTGCTCACCGGGGAGTTCCCCGACCCGGTGACGATCAGCCTGCCGAAGGGGCAGACGCCCGCCTTCGCGCTCGCGGCCGAGGAGCTCACGGGCGAGACCGCCATGGCCGGGATCGTCAAGGACGCCGGGGACGATCCGGACGTCACGCACGGGGCGCTGGTGAGGGCCACGGTGAGGAAGCTGGCACCCGGCTCCGGGGTCGTCTTCCGCGCCGGGCCGGGCGTCGGGACCGTCACGCGGCCCGGGCTGCCGCTGGAGGTGGGTGAGCCGGCCATCAACCCCGTGCCCCGGCAGCTGATGCGCGAGCACGTCGCGCGCGTCGCCGCCGCGCACGGCGGCACCGGCGACGTCGAGATCACCGTCGCGGTCGACCGCGGCGAGGAGATCGCCCGTTCCACGTGGAACCCCCGCCTGGGGATCCTGGGCGGGCTGTCCATCCTCGGCACCACGGGCGTCGTGGTGCCGTACTCGTGCTCCGCCTGGATCGACTCCATCCGGCGCGGCGTGGACGTCGCCCGGGCGGCGGGACGCACGCACGTCGCCGGGTGCACGGGCTCAACGTCCGAGAAGACCGTCGTGTCCCTCTACGGGCTGCCCGAGGACGCGCTGCTGGACATGGGCGACTTCGCGGGCGCGGTGCTCAAGTACGTACGCAGGCATCCGGTCGAGCGGCTCACCATCTGCGGCGGCTTCGCCAAGCTGTCCAAGCTGGCCGCCGGGCACCTCGACCTGCACTCGGCGCGCTCCCAGGTCGACAAGGGGTTCCTCGCGGAGCTGGCCCGCGCGGGCGGCGCCGACGAGGAGCTGGCGGCGCGGGTGGCCGAGGCGAACACCGGGCTCGCCGCGCTCCAGCTGTGCGCCGCGCGCGGCGTGCCGCTGGGCGACCTGGTCGCCGAGACCGCCCGCGACCAGGCCCTCGCCGTCCTGCGCGGCGCCCCGGTCGCGGTCGACGTCGTCTGCATCGACCGGGCCGGGACGGTCGTCGGCCGCAGCGCGGTCAAGCTCTAGGGGGTGTCTAACAGACGTGCCGGTCCCGCTCCGGCGAGTACAGGTGGCTGTCCCGGAACTGCGTCGCGCCCAGTGTGCGGCCCACCAGGATCACCGCCGTGCGCGTGATGCCGGCTTCCTTCGTCGCCGCCGCGATGTCGGCGAGCGTGCCGCGCAGGATCACCTCGTCCGGGCGGGACGCCATGGCGACCACGGCGGCGGGGCAGTCCTCGCCGTAGTGCGGCACGAGCTCGGCGACGACGCGGTCGACGTACCGGGCCGCCAGGTGCAGCACCAGCAGCGCGCCGCTGCGGCCCAGGGTCGCGAGGTCCTCGCCGTCCGGCATGGGCGTGGCCTGCTCGGCGATCCGGGTGAGGATGACCGTCTGGCCCACGGTCGGCACGGTCAGTTCCCGCTTCAGCGCGGCCGCGGCGGCCGCGAAGGCCGGTACGCCGGGGACGACCTCGTACGGGATGCCCGCCGCGTCCAGCCGCCGCATCTGCTCGGCGACGGCGCTGAAGACGGACGGGTCGCCGGAGTGGAGGCGGGCGACGTCGTGGCCCTCCTCGTGGGCGCGGACCAGCTCCGCCGTGATGGCGTCGAGGTCGAGGCGCGCGGTGTCCACGAGCCTGGCCCCGGGCGGGCACTCGGCGAGCAGCTCGCGCGGCACGAGCGACCCCGCGTAGAGGCAGACCCGGCAGGAAGCGAGGGTGCGCGCGCCGCGCACGGTGATCAGGTCGGCGGCGCCGGGGCCCGCACCGATGAAGTAGACGGTCATCGTGAAACTGCTCCAGGTGCTCCAGGCTTGGTGACGGACCATTGTGTGACCGGCATGGCCTGGCGCCAGCCGGTGAAGCCGCCCACCGGGACGGCGTGCGCGACCGCGAGGCGTACGAGCTCGCCGCCGTACCGCCGGTAGCGGTCGGCGAGCAGCGCCTCGGATTCGAGGGTCACGGTGTTGGCGACGAGCCGCCCGCCCGGCCGCAGGGCGTCCCAGCAGGCGTCGAGGAGCCCGGGCGCGGTCAGCCCGCCGCCGATGAACACCGCGTCGGGCGCGGGCAGGCCGGCGAGGGCCTCGGGCGCGGGCCCGGTGACCACGCGCAGGGCGGGAACGCCCAGCGCCTCCGCGTTGCGGGTGATGCGGGAGGCGCGCTCGGCGGAGCGCTCGACCGCGATCGCGCGGCAGCTGCGGTGCGCGCGCATCCACTCGATGCCGATCGAGCCGGAGCCGCCGCCCACGTCCCACAGCAGCTCGCCGGGCGCGGGCGCGAGCGCGGCGAGCGTCGCGGCGCGCACGTGGCGCTTGGTGAGCTGGCCGTCGTTCTCGTACGCCGCGTCGGGCAGGCCGGGCACGGCACCGAGGCGCAGCGCGCCGTCGGCGCGTACGCACGTGACCGCGATGACGTTGAGCGGGTCGCCGGGCGCGTGGGGCCAGTCGTCGGCGGTGCCGGTCAGCACGCGCTCGCGCTCCGGGGAGCCGAGCTGCTCCAGTACGTGCAGGGCGCTGGGTCCGAAGCCGCGCTCCCGCAGCAGGGCCGCGACCTCGCCGGGCGTCGCGGCGCCCGCGCTGAGCACCAGCACCCGCCGCCCGTCGTGCAGCGCGGCGGCCAGCGAGGCGAGGGGCCTGCCGACCAGCGTGACGGTCTCCGTCTCCTCCAGGGGCCAGCCGAGGCGGGCGCAGGCGTACGAGACCGAGGACGGGTGCGGCAGGACGCGCAGCCGCTCGGGGCCGACGGTCTCGGCGAGGGCGCGGCCGATCCCGTAGAACAAGGGGTCTCCGCTGGCGAGCACGGCGATGCGGCGTCCGGCGCGGCCGTGCGCGTCCAGCAGCCGGGGGACGGCGGGCCGCAGCGGCGAGGGCCACGCCACGCGCTCGCCGCGGCACTCCTCGGGCGGCAGCAGGGCGAGCTGCCGTTCGCCGCCGATGACGACCTCGGCGGCGCGCAGGGCGTCCCGGGAGGCGTCCGCGAGCCCGGCCCAGCCGTCCGCGCCGATGCCGACGACGGTGACCGGATGGGGGATGGCTATGGGGCTGCTGCTCACGGGCCCGAACCCTATCGGGTGGTCGTGCGGCGGCCGCCTCTGGGCGGGACGGCCGGTGGGTACCCGTGCCCCTACCGACCCCGGTCTCGGAAGGTGTGAGGGCGATGCAGTTCGGAATCTTCACCGTCGGCGACGTGACCCCCGACCCGACCACCGGCCGGGCCCCGACCGAGCACGAGCGGATCGCGGCCATGGTGACCCTCGCCCTCAAGGCCGAGGAGGTCGGTCTCGACGTCTTCGCCACCGGCGAGCACCACAACCCGCCCTTCGTGCCGTCGTCCCCGACGACCCTCCTCGGGTACGTCGCCGCCCGCACCCACCGGCTGGTGCTGTCGACGTCCACGACCCTCATCACCACCAACGACCCGGTGAAGATCGCCGAGGACTACGCGATGCTCCAGCACCTCGCGGACGGCCGCGTCGACCTGATGCTGGGGCGCGGCAACACCGCGCCCGTCTACCCGTGGTTCGGGCAGGACATCCGGCAGGGCATCCCGCTCGCCATCGAGAACTACGGACTTCTCCACAAGCTGTGGAGGGAGGAGTCCGTCGACTGGACGGGCCACTTCCGTACGCCCCTGGAGGGGTTCACCTCCACGCCGCGCCCGCTGGACGGCGTACCGCCGTTCGTCTGGCACGGCTCCATCCGCTCCACCGAGATCGCCGAGCAGGCCGCGTACTACGGCGACGGCTTCTTCCACAACAACATCTTCTGGCCCCAGGAGCACACCAAGCGCATGGTCGCCCGCTACCGCGAGCGGTACGCGCACTACGGCCACGGCGCCCCGGAGGAGGCCATCGTGGGCCTGGGCGGCCAGGTCTTCATGCGGCGCAACGCGCAGGACGCGGTGCGGGAGTTCCGGCCGTACTTCGACAACGCCCCGGTGTACGGGCACGGCGCCTCGCTGGAGGAGTACACCGCCCAGACGCCGCTGACCGTCGGCTCCCCGCAGCAGGTGATCGAACGGACCCTCACCTTCCGCCGCACGGCGGGCGACTACCAGCGCCAGCTGTTCCTCCTCGACCACGCGGGCCTGCCGCTCAAGACGGTGCTGGAACAGCTGGACCTGCTCGGCGAGGAGGTCGTACCCGTCCTGCGCGAGGAGTTCGCGGCCCTGCGCCCGGCGGGCGTCCCGGAGACGGCACCTCCGCATCCGGCCACAACGGGCTAGCGCCCGGGCGGGACGCTCACTCGTGCGTGTAGAAGGCGTAGAACGCGACGCACCCCGCCCCCGCCGCCACCACCAGCGACACCCCCGCCGCCGTCAGGACGCTGGCGCCGCTCAGGCTGTACAGCCATCCGACGCCCAGCCCGGCGAGCGCGCCGTACGCCGCCGCCCGCAGCTCGCGCGGCAGGGACGCCTGGGTGCGGCGCAGCAGGTAGTACAGGCCGCCGAACACCACGCCGCTGACGAGGCCCAGCATCGCGATGCCGAAGGTGATCGAGCGGCCGTCGCGTTCGATGTGCTGGGCGTAGAGGGCGAAGAGGAAGCCGAGCACGACGGGGAGCTTCCAGCCCGTACGGGTCCGGGCGCGGGTCCGGTCCCGGTGGCGGTGACGGGCGTGTCCGGGTGCGATGTGTACGGACATGGCGGGCTCCTCTCACGTCACTCCCTCAGAGCACACCTGCCGCAGCCGTCCGGCAAGTGGATCAACCAACCCCTCCGAGGGCGGGCCCGGGGCCGGCGGCCTGCACGACGCCGCCCGCCTCGCGGGGCACGCCCGTACGCCCTCGTGGCCGCGCGAGGGGCCGCCCCTGCCGCCGTTCGTCCAGATCGACCACGTCCTCGTCGGCGACGACTTCTCGGTGCGCGGCGCCCCCTTCCTCGACGTGCCGGGCAGCGACCACCGGGCGGTGCTCGTCGATCTCGACCTGCGTGCCCGACCGTGATCCGGGAAGGTGGAGTCCATGGACAACGAGCAGATCCTCGACCACATCGGAGCGCTCGTCCGCGAGGAACGGGCGCTGCACGACCGCACCGGCGCCCTCACCGACGACGAGAAGGCGCGCCTGCGGTCCCTGGAGGCCCAGCTCGACCAGTGCTGGGATCTGCTGCGGCAGCGGCGCGCCAAGGAGGAGTTCGGCAAGGACCCCGACACCGCGACGGTCCGCCCGCCCGGTGACGAGGCCTACTGAGCCGCCGGGCCCCACCGGAGGAGGCGCCGGCCGGGCCGTCCGGCTGTCGCCGCCCGAGTGGCTGATGCGGGCCCTTCGCCCGCAGCCCGCGCCCATCCCGTGGGCCGCCGTCGCCCGCGCCGCCCTCGCGCTCACCGCGCCCCTCGCGGTCGGCCTCGCCCTCGGACAGCCGCTGTACGGGGCGCTGGTGTCGATGGGCGCTCTGTCCGGAGTCATCGGCGACACCGCCGACGCGTACCGGATGCGGATCTTCAACATCGCCGTGCCACAGCTCTTCGGCGCGCTCGGCGTCACCCTCGGCACGCTCGTGTACGGGGAGGGCTGGGCCGCCGTCGCCGTCCTCACGCTCATCGCGCTCGCCTCCGGCATGATCTCGTCGATCGGCGCGGTCGCCTCCGTCTCCGGGCTGCTCCTGCTCCTCAACGCCGTCGTCGGCGCCGGGCTGCCCATGCCGAGCCCCTGGTGGAAGGCGCCGCTGCTGCTCACCCTCGGCGGCGCGGTCGTCCTCGCCCTCACCCTGCTCGGCTGGCCGCTGCGCGGCGGCGTACCGGAACGGGCGGCCGTCGCCGCCACCTACCGCGCCATCGCCGCGCTCCTCGCGGCGGCGGGCACCCCGGCGTACGAGGACCGCCGCCCCGCCGTCACCCGTGCCCTCAACACCGCGTACGACCTCGTCCTCGCCCGCCGCGCCCGCGACCACGGCCGCAACCCGACGCTGGTGCGGCAACTGGCGCAGCTCAACGCCGTGATCCCGATCGTGGAGGCGGCGCCCGCGGCGCATCTGCGCGGCCGCCCGCTGCCCGCCGCGATCCCTGCGGCGGTGGAGGCCCTGGCGACGGCCGTCGAGACCGGCCGGCCCGCCGCACCCGCCGACCTGCGCCTCCCGGCCCCCGCCACCCCGTCCGAACGCGCCGTCGACCACGCCCTGCGCCACGCCGCCACCGTCGTCCACGGCACGGAGACCGGATCCCTGGACCGCCTCGACCACCCCGCCGCGCTCTCCGTACGCGCCCGGCGCGCCGCCCGCGACGCACTCGTCTCCGAGGGGTCGTGGCGCTACGGGCTGCGCCTGGCGGTGTGCATCGGCCTCGCGCAGTCGCTCGTCTCCCTGATCGCCGTCCCGCGCTCGTACTGGGTGGCGCTCACCGTCACCTTCGTCCTCAAGCCCGACTTCGGCTCGGTCTTCTCGCGCGCCGTGCTGCGCGCCCTCGGCACGGTCGCCGGGCTCGCCGTCGCCGCGCTCGTCCTCGCCGAGGTGCCGCGCGGCTGGTGGGACGTGCCGGTGATGGTGGTGCTGGCGGCGCTCATCCCGGCGTTCTCCGCGAAGGGGTACGCCTTCCAGACGGCCGCGATCACGCCCGTCATCCTGCTCCTCTCGGACTGGCTGAACCGGCAGGGCTTCGACCTGGTCCTGCCGCGCCTGTACGACTCGCTCCTCGGCTGCGCCATCACGCTCGTCGCGGGCTACCTGCTGTGGCCGGAGAGCTGGCACACCCGCATCGGCGACCGCCTCGCCGACGCGGTCGCCGACACCGCCCGCTATGTGTCCCGCGCCTTCGGCCCCGACGCGGAGCGGGACCCGGGCGCGCGGGTGCGCGCCCGGCGCCGCCTGTACCGGGACCTGTCGGCGGTACGGGCCGAGTTCCAGCGCGCGCTGACCGAGCCCCCTCCCACCGGCACCCGCGCCACCGCCTGGTGGCCGCTGGTCGTCGCATTGGAGCGGATCATCGACGCGACGACCGCCGCCCGCGTGCGCGTCGATCACGGCGCCCCGCCGCCCGACCCCGCCGAGGCCGCCGAGGTGGAGCGCCACCTGCGCGAGCTGGCGGCGGGTCTGCGCACGAGCCACGTCATCGCGGGCGTACGAGCGGAAGCGGACGACGGCGGAGACGGGGAAGAGGGGGCCGGCGTGCTCGGGCCGCTGCGCCAGGAGGTGCGGGCGGCCCGCGCGATCGCCTCGCCCGGGCCGGACTACGATGCGCACGATCCACGCGTGCAGAACCGCTCCTGAACCACCGCACCTACCGCTATATGCCGTCATATGCCGTGCCTTCCAAGGACATTCGCCATGCGCAGCATCACTCCCAGGGGTCTCCAGCCCAATGTCCTCGGTACGTTCGACACGATCGTGATGGCCATCGCCGGCAGCGCCCCCGCGTACTCGCTGGCCGCTACCACCGCCGTCCTCGTCGGCTCCGTCGGCCTGGCGGCGCCCGCCGCGCTGCTCTACTGCGCGATCCCGATGCTGGGCATCGTGCTGGCCTTCGGCCGCCTCGGCCGGATCGACGTCAACGCGGGCGCCGGGTACTCCTGGGTGGGGCGCACCCTCCACCCCTTCCTGGGGTTCCTCTCCGGCTGGGCGCTGGTGGTCGCCGCCACGATCTTCATGGTGGCCGGGTCGCTGCCCGCCGGGCAGCTGACCCTCGCGCTGTTCGACCCGTACCTCGCGGCGAACACCACGCTCGCCACCGCCGTCGGCGCGGGCTGGTTCCTGGCGATGCTGCTGGTGGTCCTGGGCGGGGCCCGGCTCACCGTACGGGCGCAACTGCTCATCACAGGCGTCGAGTTGGCCATTCTCCTGCTCTTCGTGGTCGGAGCGCTGATGCACCGCGGCGCGGCCACCGCGTTCGACTGGTCATGGCTCGGCTTCAGCCACTTCGACGGGGTCTCGGGCTTCGCGTCCGGCGCGCTGGTCGCCGCCTTCTGCTACTGGGGCTGGGACGTCACCGGCAACCTCAGCGAGGAGACCCGCGACAGCCGCCGCACCGCCGGCCTCGCGGCGCTCGTCGGCATCGGGATCGTCTTCCTCCTCTTCGAGACGTTCACGATCGCCGTCAACGTCATCCTGTCGTCGCACGAGATCCAGGAGGGCGGCACGGGCGTCCTGGCGCTGCTCGGCCGCGCGATCTGGCCCGGCTGGGGCGGCAAGCTGCTGATCCTGGCGGTCATGCTGTCCACCGTCGCGACCCTGGAGACCACGCTGATCCAGGTCACGCGCTCGCTGTTCGCGATGGGCCGGGACCGTACGATGCCGGCCGCCCTCGGCTCCGTACACCGCCGTTGGAACACGCCGTGGGTGGCCGTCACCGTGGTGGGGGCGGTGGCGCTGGGGCTGTTCGCGGCGGCCACGGCGCTCGGCTCGGTGGGCGACATCCTGGGCGAGGCGGTCCACGCCATGGGCCTGCAGATCGCGTTCTACTACGGCCTGGCGGGCATCGCGGCGATCGTGGCCTACCGGGGGATGCTGTTCGCCTCCGTGCGGGACTTCGTGCTGGGCGGGGTGTGGCCGCTGCTCGGCTCGGCGTACATGTTCTGGGTGTTCGTCACGGCGCTGGACGAGCTGAGCCGCACCTCGGTGGCGGTCGGCCTCGGCGGGCTGGGCGCCGGCGTCGTCCCGATGCTCTGGTACTGGCGCAAGGGCAGCGCGTACTACCGCTGCCCGGCCCGCCTCGACGCGGTGCGCGCGCTGGCGGCGGCGGAGCCGTACGGCGGCGTTCCGGGGCAGCGGCGCGGCGGTGCGGGCGAGCCGCTGGCGACGGACTTCTGATGGCGGCCTCGCGCCGGCGGTCGGGGCAGCGCCGTTCGGCGCGCTTCGCGCCCGCCTTCGACCCGGACTTCGGCGACCGGGCGCTGACCGCCGCCCGGCACGACATCGTCATCGGCCGCTGGCAGGGCGTACGCGACCTGCTGGCCGAGCCGGACGGGGACGGCGCGTGGGCCCGGCGCACGCTGCGGCTGCGGATGCTGGCCCACGCGGCGGCCGGCTCCTCGGTGGTGGAGGCGTGGCGGGCGGCCGAGCCGGACCATCCGGACGCGGCGGTGCTGCGGGCCGCGACCGAGGTCGTACGGCTCTTCACCACCGCGATCGCGGCGGGCACCCCGCCCGGGCCGGGCACGGCCGTGGACCGGGCGCGCCTCGACGCCACGGTCCTGGCCTGCCTGACGGCGGCGGACGCGCGGCCCGCCGACCCGATGCCGTGGGTGTCGCTGCTGACGGTGGCGCGGCTGTACGAGGGCGGCGTCGGGCGCCGCGAACTGCGCGGCTGGTGGGACGAGCTGCGGCGCCGCGACCCGCACAACCTGGAGGGCCACGTCCAGCTGCTGCGCTACTGGTCGGCGCGGTGGCACGGCACCCACGGCGCGATGTACGACTTCGCGCGGGACGCGGCGGGCGCGGCGCCGCCCGGCTCGCCGCTGCCGGTACTGGTGCAGATCGCGCGGGTGGAGGAGTACCGGTACGTCGTCGAGGGCGCGCACGGCCGGGGCCCGGTGCGCGGCTTCGACCAGCACTGGAAGCACGAGCTGGCGGCCACGGAGGTGCGGCGCACCCGGGACCGGTGGATCGGCGGCCGCCTGCCCGGGCCGGTCCGGCCGGAGGAGGTCGAGCCGCTCAACTGCCTGGCGCACGCGGCGTGCCACGCGGGGCTGCCGGAGGTGTACGGGGAGCTGTTCGGGTTGCTGGGGGCGCGGGCGTCGTGGATGCCGTGGGCGTACACGGGCGACCCGGCGGAGCAGTACGCGAGGTGGCGCGGGGGGACGGCCCGCGCCACCTCGTGACCCCCCGTGGGTCCCCGGGTCAGACGCCGATGTTCCGGCCGTCCTTGCGGTAGACGGCGACGACCGCCGGGCGGACGAGCTTCCCGGGCCCGTCGGGCCAGCTCGACGCCGGCTTCTCGACGGACGCGCCGTCGACCTCGCCCGGGTGCTGGACGGCGACGAGCACGCGCCGCTCCTGGATGACCGGCCCGCAGGTCTCGGCCCCGGTCGGCACGGTCAGGAACTGCTTCAGTTCACCGCGCCGTTCGCCCTGCGTGGCGACGGCGAACAGGCCGTCGTGGGAGCCGAGCTGGTTGCCGTCGGTGGAGATCCACAGGTTGCCGTACGGGTCGAAGGCGACGTTGTCGGGGCAGGAGATGGGGCTGACCTTGTCCTTGGGGTAGCCGGCGAAGTACGTCGCCGGGTCCTCCGGGTCGCCCGCGACGAGGAACAGCCGCCACGCGAAGCCGTCGGAGGCGGGGTCGTCCCAGTGCTCGGCGAGCTCCAGCACGTGGCCGTGCTTGTTGGTGGTGCGCGGGTTGGCCTCGTCGGCACCGGCCTTGCCGGCCGCGCCGCGGTCCTTGTTGTTCGTCAGCGCGACGTACACGCGGCCGGTGCGGGGGGACGGCTCGACGTCCTCGGGCCGGTCCATCTTGGTGGCGCCGACCTTGTCGGCGGCGACGCGCGTGAAGACGTACACCTCCTCGGCGGTCATGCCGGGGACGTGGCTGGTCGTCCCCGTCGCGAGGGGGATCCAGTGGCCGCTGCCGTCGAACTCGCCGTCGTTCGGCAGCTTGCCGGTGCCGTCGATGTCGGCCGGGGAGTCGCCGGTCAGCTTGGCGACGTACAGCGTGCCCTCGTCGAGCAGCGTCAGGTTGTGCTCGCGGGCGCGGCGCGAGGACCCCTTCATCATCCGCTTCGACGACACGAACTTGTAGAAGTAGTCGAACCGCTCGTCGTCGCCCATGTAGACGACGGGCCGGCCGTCGGCGGTCAGGCGCGGCTGGGCGGCCTCGTGCTTGAAGCGTCCGAGCGCGGTGCGCTTGCGGGGCGTGGAGTCGGGGTCGTACGGGTCGAGCTCGACGACCCAGCCGAAGCGGTGCGGCTCGTTGGGCTCCTGCTTGACGTCGAAGCGCTTGTCGAACCGCTCCCACTTGCGCTCGGTCGCGCCGGAGCCGATGCCGTACCGCTTGTCGGTCGGGGACGACCCGTGGGCGAAGTACTGGTTGAAGTTCTCCTCGCCATGGAGCGTGGTGCCCCAGGGGGTGGTGCCGCCGGCGCAGTTGTTGAGGGTGCCGAGGACCGTACGGCCGGCGGGGTCGGCGGAGGTGCGCAGCAGCGCCCCGCCCGCCGCCGGGCCGGTGAGCTCGAACGCGCTGGTGGCGGTGAGGCGGCGGTTGAGCGGGTGGCGGGTGACGGGCGTGAGCCGGCCGGAGCGGTGCTCCTCCTGGACCACGACCACGGAGAGGCCGTGCGCGGCCCAGGCGATCTCGACCTGCTCGCGGGTCGGGTTCTCGGGGTCGTACCCCTGGAACATCAGGACTTCGTCCGTGTACTCGTGGTTGGCGACCATCACCTGTCGCCCGCGCTCGCCGTGCAGGGGCAGCAGCGACAGGAAGTCGTTGTTGTAGCCGAACTGCCCGGCCTGCGCCTTCGCGGACTGCTTGTCGGCGTCGAAGGCGGGCGCGCCGCGCAGGATGGGCTCGCCCCAGCGGATGACGACGCTCTGGGCGTAGCCGTCGGGGACGGTGACCTTGTCGTCCGTGTTGGGCGCGACGGGCGTGAAGCGCAGCCCGCGGGCGCCGGCGCTCTTGTCCGCCGGGCGGGCCGTCGGCGTGGCGGCGACCGCCTCCTGTCCGCCCTGTACGGCGAGGGCACCGCCCGCGGTGGCGGCGACGGTCACGGCGGCGGTGGCGCGCATCATGGAGCGGCGCGACAGGGCGCCGGCTATGACGTCGCCGACGTACTCGTTGTCGCTGGTGTTCGGCACCTCGTGGAAGCAGGCGTCACCGCAGCGGTAGCGGCAGGTGAGGGCGGACCGACCGCCCCCGTGCGAGTGGGTGCTCAGCAGCGGCAGCAGTCTGCGCACTTCGTTCCTCTTCCTCGTATCGCGAATTCCGTCCGGCGTGACGCTAAGTGCGGATATGAGCAGGGCGGGGGCGACAAGATGAACGATGCATGAATCCGGGGCGTCGGGAGCGGGGTTGACGCGATTGCCCCTTGCCTTTCGGCGCCACACGGGGCGGCTAACCTTACGTGTCCGCCCTGGCCGGGGATGATTCCCGCAGTACGGACATACACGGCACCCAACATGCGAAAGGCCTCGCCCATGGGCATTCGGAGCTTGCTGCGCAAGGTGTTTGGACGCGACCGTGCGGAGCGTAACGAGTCGGCGGCCACGGCCCCCTCCGTCCCGCCCCAGACGGAACGGGCGGTGCCCCCGGCGACGACGGTTCCGTCGCAGACACCTTCTTCCGCCGCGGAATCCTCCGCCGCGGGATCCTCTGCTGCGGCATCCTCCGCCGCGGGATCCTCTGCTGCGGAATCCTCCGCCGCGGGATCCTCTGCTGCGGAATCCTCCGCTGCGGAGTCCTCCCCGGCGGAACAGGCGGCAGCGGACCTGGTGGCCGCCGCCTTCGACGCGCCTCGCCAGCGCCGCACGACCATCCCGCCGGCCCGGGACGCCTCGCCCGCGGTGCCGTCGCCTGCGGTGCCGGAGGCACGAGAGGGGCGTGAGGCGCCGGAGGTGTCCGAGGCACGTGAGGTGGCTGAGGTACCTGCGCCTGCGGCTGAGCCGGAGCCGGAGGTTGCCAAGGAGCCGGAGGCTGCCAAGGAGCCGGAGCCTGAGAGTGCTCCTGCGGTGGAGGAGGCCCCCGAGCCGGAGGCCGCGCCTGCCGCCGAGGCACCGGCGCCCGAGCCTGAGCCGAAGGCCGTGGCCCCTGCCGAGGAGCGGGAGGCGGAACCGGCGGCGGAACCGGCGGCCGCGCCTGCAGCCGAGGCCCCCGAGCCCGAGCCCGAGTCCGAGCCCGCAGCCGAGGCCCCGGTCCCGGCCGAAGCGCCGGCGCCGCCCGCCGGCAAGCCCGCGCACACCCTCGCCCGCGTCAAGGCGCGGGCGCCCCAGGGCGCGGTCGTGGACGCGTACAAGGCCGCCGGGTCCGTGCTGAAGAAGCGCGGGCTCACGGGGGCGCGGGCGAGCGTGTACCTGGTGCTGGACCGGTCCGGGTCGATGCGCCCGTACTACAAGGACGGCAGCGCCCAGCACCTCGCCGAGCAGGCGCTCGCGCTCGCCGCGCACCTGGACGAGGACAAGGACGCCACCGTCCCGGTCGTGTTCTTCTCGACGGAGGTCGACGGCACGGGCGAGGTGACCCTGGACGACGTCGACGGCAAGATCGAGGCGCTGCACGACAGCCTCGGCCGCATGGGCCGGACCAACTACGACCGGGCGATCGCCGAGGTGCTCTCCCGGCACGAGAAGTCCGGCGCGCCCGACCGGCCGGCGCTGGTGATCTTCCAGACGGACGGCGCTCCGGAGTCGAAGACGGCCGCGACGCAGGCGCTGGCGGACGCCGCGGCGCGCGCGGGCGGCATGCAGTGGCGGTTCGTGGCGTTCGGGGAGAAGGACTCCAAGGCCTTCGACTACTTGCGCAAGCTGCAGGCGGAGAACGCGGGCTTCTTCCACGCGGGCCCGACCCCGCGGGAGGTCCCGCACACGACCTTCTACCGCGAGATCCTCGGGGACTGGTCGGTCTGACGCGCCCAAGGGGGGAGACGCCCCGGCTGTCTCCCCCCTTGAAACGAAGGTGAGGGCAGCGCGCGGCGGCGGATAGGATTTCGACCATGGCGGCCACTGGATCCGAGAAGCAGGGGACGAAGGCGTACTACGTCACGACCCCCATTTACTACGTCAACGACGCTCCTCACCTGGGCCACGCCTATACGACCGTCGCAGGCGACGTGCTCACCCGCTGGCACCGTCAGCGTGGCGAGAAGGTGTGGTACCTCACCGGCACGGACGAGCACGGTCAGAAGATCATGCGCACGGCCGACGCGAACAACGTCACTCCGCAGGAGTGGTGCGACAAGCTCGTCGAGGAGGCCTGGAAGCCCCTCTGGGAGCACCTGGAGATCGCGAACGACGATTTCATCCGCACCACCGAGAAGCGGCACACGGACCGCGTCCAGGAATTCGTGCAGGACCTGTACGACAAGGGCGAGATCTACAAGGGCGGGTACGAGGGCCCGTACTGCGTGGGCTGCGAGGAGTACAAGCTCCCGGGCGATCTCATCGAGGCGGAGGACGGCACGAAGCTGTGCCCGATCCACAAGAAGCCGGTGGAGATCCTCAAGGAGGAGAACTACTTCTTCAAGCTGAGCGAGTACGGCCCGAAGCTGCTCGACTTCTACGAGAAGAACCCCGGTTTCATCCAGCCGGAGTCGGCCCGCAACGAGGTCGTGAACTTCGTCAAGCAGGGCCTTCAGGACCTTTCCATCTCGCGGTCGACGTTCGACTGGGGCATTCCGATCCCGTGGGACGAGAAGCACGTCATTTACGTGTGGGTCGACGCGCTGCTGAATTACGCGACGGCCGTCGGCTACAACGAGAACCCGGCGAAGTTCGACGAGACGTTCCCGGCGAACGTGCACCTGGTCGGCAAGGACATCCTGCGCTTCCACGCGGTGATCTGGCCCGCGATGCTGATGGCGCAGGGCCTGCCGGTGCCGGGCAAGGTCGCGGCGAACGGCTGGCTGATGGTCGGCGGCGAGAAGATGTCGAAGTCGAACCTGACGGGCATCAAGCCGCAGGACCTGACCTCGCACTTCGGCGTGGACGCGTACCGCTGGTACTTCCTGCGGGCGATCGCGTTCGGCAGCGACGGCTCGTTCTCGTGGGAGGACTTCACCGCCCGCTACACCTCCGAGCTGGCCAACGACTACGGCAACCTCGCCTCGCGCGTGGCGGCGATGGTCGGCAAGTACTTCGAGGGGGCGCTGCCCGCCGCGACCGCGTCCGGCGCGGCGGAGGAGGCGATCCAGGCAGGCCTGGCCACGGCGGTCGCCGAGGCCGACCGGAAGATCGGCGAGGAGCTGGACTTCCAGGGCGGCATCCTGGCGATCTTCGACTTCGTGAAGCAGGTCAACGGCTACATCACGGAGCAGGAGCCGTGGAAGGTGGCCAAGGACGACTCCGAGGAGGGCCGCGCCCGTCTGGCGACGATCCTCTACACCGCCGCGGAGTCCCTGCGCGCGGTCGCGGTCCTGCTGAACGCGGTCATGCCGGACACCTCGGCCAAGCTGTGGGACTCCCTGGGCGCCGAGCCCGCCCTGGGCCCCCTGGCCGACCAGCGCGTCCAGGACGCCGCCACGTGGGGGCAGCTCCCCGCCGGCGCGACGGTCACGAAGGGCGCGGTGCTCTTCCCGCGCCTGGAGGAGCCGAAGAAGGCCTGACCCCGTGCCCACCGACGCCGAGGCCGCCGCGCTCCCACCGGGAGCCGGCGGCCTCGCCGTACCCCGCCTGGAACCCCCCTGCACGTGGACCGGCCGTTCGAGGACGGCCGCCTGGCTGTCACCCGCTCCCGTATAGATGAACCGTAAAGTAACGTTGCGATCGAAAATCTGGTCATGGGATGATCGCCCTCATGGGGGTCGAGGGGGAACGACACGAGGGCGTCGGCTCACGTTCTGAGCAACACGCGAGTCCAGCCGAGTTGACGCGAGCATCGGACATTCCGTCCGAGTCGGAGGCTCAGGCGGCGGTGTCCCGGCGGGAGTTCGCCGTGCTGCTGGGTGAGTTCCGGCGTGCGGCGGTGTTGGTGCCGGTTGACCCGTACGGGTCGCTGTGGACGGCCGAGCAGGGGGGCGTCCGCTGGATTTGCGCGTTTTCGAATGAGGAGACGCTGGAGCGGTTCGCTCGCGCTCGGGGGGAGGCGGACCGTGCGTGGGAGTTCCGGGCCGTTCTGGGTGCGCGGTTGCTGGATGTGATGGTCCCCGCGCTGGGTGTACCGGCGGGTGTGGCCCTTGATGCGGGCAGTGAAGACGGGATGCTCTTTCCGCCGGTGGCCGGTGTTGTGCCGGAATCGGCGGTTGTGGACCTCGGGGGGACGCGATGAGTGGTGAGCAGCCGAATCTGGCGGTGTCCCAAGCCGCCTTGCAGCTGATCAAGGCCGGTATCGACAGGGCCCATGGAGAGCTGAAGGAGCACGGCAGGATCGGGGAGGCCACGGCGGGGCACGGCTTCGCCGATCTGAGCCTGTCGGCCATGGACATGGGTCACCCGGGACTGGCGCAGCAGTTCGAGACGTTCTGTGAGCGTTGGGGCTGGGGGGTGCGCACTTTGGTGCAGAAAGGGACCAACTTCGCGGCTGCGGTGGGCGTGGCGGCCGGTGGGTTCCAAGAGCAGGACCAGTACGTCAAGAACACGGTCAAGGTCGCGGTGAATTCGGTCAATGGCAATCCGCACCTGTCGGAGGAGGAGGTGGCGGCCAAGGACTGGGACGAAATCAAGTCGCAGCGCCCCACGGACAACCCCGATTACAGCGCCGAGTCGATGGCACGGGCGCAGGCGGAGACGGACCAGATGTGGCGGGACACGCGCTATGACGTGCTGGATGCGCAGATGGACTCCATGGAGCGATCCGGCCTGATCTCCGCACAGGAGCGTGAGCAGGCGGACTCGAACCTCCGCGAGGTCCTCGATCCGTCGCGGGAAGCGGTCGAGCGGGCGGGACAGTAAAGCAATCGGGGGGATGCGCTGATGTCGGGCTGGGACATGTTCGGCAAGGTCGTCGAGGGCGGTTACGACCGTGCTGGAGACGTGATCGATTGGGGGAAGGAGAAGCTCGGGGAGGGCATCGACAAGGGTTCCGAGATCGCGGGTGACGTGATCGAGAGAGCTGGTTCCGCGAAGCTCGCGGACGCGATCCGGGACGTGGGTGACCGCACCGCGTCGTCCTTGGGCGCCGAGATCGCTGAGCTGCAGCTGGGTGAGACCGAGGAGGCCGACGAGCTCATCCACGGCAACCCCGCCAAGATCAACAAGGCGGTGACGGACCTCCTCGACTTCCAGACCGCCTTCGACCTGGTCGGTCAAGGCATGAAGAAGCTGGACACCGGCGAGTGGAAGGGAGAGGCGGCCGACGCCTTCCGGGAGAAGTTCGCGCTTCTGCCTCCCGACTGGCTGCACGCCGCCGATGCCTGCGAGGCCGCGGCCAA